>JAJBVQ010000013.1 GCA_020859745.1 Rikenellaceae bacterium | reverse complement strand
GCCTAAGCCCCACTCGCCGCGCCAAAAGTGAGGCTGTGATAGATTTAGGATGCGCCAGCATCCTCGAAAGTTTTTCTGGTTCTCTTTGTTCACAAAGAGAACAGTTCCCTCCGGCACAAAGCAAATAAAGGAACGATTAACCTTTAGGACTATGAGCGAAACGAAAACAATAAAAGTCGGGATTATCGGCGGCGCCGGATACACCGGCGGCGAAGCGGTGCGTTTGCTGATCAACCATCCGAACGCCGACCTGGTTTATGTGCACAGCAACTCGAACGGGGGGAACCTCATCAGCGACGTGCATGCCGACCTGTTGGGCGACACCGATATGCGGTTCACCGACGCGGCGATCGAACAGTTGCCGAAAGTGGACGTGATGTTCCTCTGCGTGGGGCACGGCGATGCGCGGAAATTCCTCGAAGCCAACCGGATTGCCGAAGAGGTGCGCATTATCGACCTGTCGCAGGATTTCCGGATTATGCCGGATACGGCTATCGACGGGCATGAGTTCGTCTACGGATTGCCGGAACAGAATCGGGAGGCGATTAAGAGTGCCCGTAATATTGCCAATCCGGGCTGTTTTGCGACCTGTTTGCAGCTGGCCTTGCTGCCGCTGGCGGCGAAGGGGTTGATCCGCGGCGATGTGCATATCTCGGCGACGACGGGTTCGACGGGGGCGGGGCAGAAATTGGCCTCTACGTCGCACTTTTCATGGCGGGCCAACAATCTCTCGACCTATAAGGTATTCGAACACCAGCACTTGCGCGAGGTGGGGCAGATGATCCGCTCGTTCGAGCCGCAGTTTTCCGGGGCGGTGAACTTCATTCCTTACCGCGGGGATTTCACGCGGGGTATTATCGCTTCGGTTTACACGGATTTCAGCGGGACTTTGGAAGAGGCGCAACGGATTTACAAGGATTTCTATGCCACGGCGGCGTTCACGCATGTGAGCGACAAGGCTATCTCGCTGAAGCAGGTGGTCAATACCAACAAATGCCTCGTTCACCTGACGGTGCATGAGGGCAAACTGCTCATTATGTCCGCGATAGACAACCTGCTGAAGGGGGCGTCGGGACAGGCGGTCCAGAATATGAACCTGATGTGCGGCCTGCCGGAAACAGCGGGCCTGCGGCTTAAACCGCTCGCTTTTTAATCGTTCTATTATTTTGCACTGTGCCGCCTGGGACTGCCGCTTTTTGTAAAAAGCGGCACCAAAAACTTTTGAGATAGCTACGCTTCTCTTTAGGCTCCGCAATCCTCAACTTTGGCGGGCGTAGCGGGGCTGGCCTGAAAGGCCTAAGCCCCACTCGCCGCGCCAAAAGTGAGGCTGTGATAGATTTAGGATGCGCAAGCATCCTCGAAAGTTTTTCTGGTTCTCTTTGTTCACAAAGAGAACGGTTCCATACAGCACAATGACAAATAACAGAACCATAAAACGACAACGACCATGAAACTATTCGACGTATATCCCCTTTACGACATCAAGATCGTGAAAGCCCTCGGCTCCAATGTTTGGGACGAGAAAGGAGAAAAATATCTTGACTTTTACGGCGGCCACGCCGTGATCTCGATCGGGCACACCCATCCCCACTATGTGGAGCGGCTGACCGACCAGATCAACAAAGTGGGGTTCTACTCCAACTCCGTGAAGATCAGCGCGCAGAAAGAACTCGCCGACAAGCTCGGCAAACTCTCCGGGCATGACGACTACCAACTCTTTATGTGCAACTCCGGCGCCGAGGCCAATGAGAACGCCCTGAAACTCGCCTCGTTCCACACCGGGCGGAAGAAAGTCGTCGCCATGCACGGCTCATTCCACGGGCGCACCTCGCTCGCCGTCGCCGCAACCGACAACCCTAACATCGTAGCGCCGGTCAATGAGACCCCCAACGTGATTTTCGTCACCCTGAACGACGAGCAGGAACTCGAAAAACTCTTTGCCGAACAAGGCGGGGAGATCGCTGCCGTCATACTCGAAGGGATCCAGGGCGTCGGCGGGATACGGATCGCCTCCGACGACTATCTGCGGAAGATCCGGTCGCTGTGCGACCAATATGGGTCAGTATATATCGCCGACAGCGTGCAGTGCGGCTGCGGGCGGACCGGGAAATACTACTCCCACGACTGGGCCGGTGTCAATGCCGACATCTATACCATGGCCAAAGGGATTGGCAACGGCTTCCCGGTGGGGGCCATTTCGATCGCGCCCCATATCGCGCCGAAATACGGCATGCTGGGAACCACCTTCGGGGGGAACCACCTGGCCTGTGCCGCTGCTTTGGCCGTCGCCGAAGTGATGGCCGAGGACAAACTCGTGGACAATGCCGCGAAAATGGGGGATTACCTGATGACCGAGCTGAAGAAACTGCCCAACATCAAGGAGGTGAGGGGCAAAGGGCTGATGATCGGGATCGAACTCAACGAAGAGAGCGCGCCGTTCCGCAAAAAGCTGCTCTTCGACGAACATATCTTCGTCGGGTCTTCGTCCGACAAGAACACTTTCCGGCTGCTCCCCGCCCTCAATATTACCCGGGAGAACTGCGACATCCTGCTGGCCTCGCTCCGCAAACTGCTGGCGTAAGCGATGGAACCGGCATCGCATACAGTCATGCTCCTGCTGGGCGGCAACCTCGGCGACCGGGCGGCCCTTTTCGCGGCCGCCCGGCTGCGTATCGGGGCTGCGGTCGGGCCGTTCGTCGCAGCCTCGCGGGAATACGAAACGGAGCCGTGGGGAACGTTCGCCGAAGGCGAAGAGCCGCAGCCGTTCCTGAACCAGGCGGTAATCGTCCGGACATCACTCGGGCCGGAGAAGGTTTTAGATGCTATCCAGCGGATCGAGAGGGAGTTAGGGCGGCCGGAGCATGCGCCGGAATACGGCGCCGGGGGCGAACGCATATACCGGGGGCGACCCATCGACATCGACATCCTGTTCTATGATTCCCAAATCATTGACACGGAACGCCTTACGATACCCCATCCGCAGCTGGCTGAGCGGCGTTTCGCCCTGGAGCCGGCGGCCGAGATCAGGCCCGATTATGTTCATCCGGGCCTGAATATCAGCCTGAAAGAATTATTTAATTCACTTTTGTTGGGCGATTCTCAATAATTTACCCTATATTTGCAGTCCGTTTGCGACGTAAAGAAATAGTAATCACATAAATAAACAAAACGACACTCGTCATGACAAAAGCAGATATCGTCAACGAAATCGCGAAGAGCACAGGCATCGAGAAAGTACAGGTGCAGCAGGTGGTGGAATCCTTCATGGAGAACATCAAGGAGACCATGATGGCAGGGAACAATGTCTACCTGCGCGGCTTCGGCAGCTTTATCATCAAACGCCGTGCGCAGAAGGTGGCCCGCAATATCTCCAAGAACACCACCATCACCATTCCCGCGCACAATATCCCGGCTTTCAAGCCGTCCAAGACTTTCGCCGGCGAAGTGAAGGCCAAATCCGTTGCCAAGAAATAAAGCCGCATCCCTTTTTGCCGCGCCGCCGGAAGGAGAGCGGCAAAGGATCGGTCGAACGAAATAATTAACCAGATTGTCAAACCTTAATCCACGTAGCTATGCCAAGCGGAAAAAAAAGAAAACGGCACAAAATATCTACCCACAAGCGCAAGAAACGTCTTCGCAAGAACCGTCATAAAAAGAAAAAATAGGTAGATTTTTCCGGAGGTTCCGGACCCTTCCGGCCCCACGCCGCACCGGCCCCTCCGGAAATGATACTCGAAAACCTAAAGTCCCCGGACTCTCATGCGCGGCGGCCTTTAGGTTTTGTTTTATCCGACCCCGCCGCGCGGCATATACTCAATACGGGTATTCGTGCGTTTATATACAGTATTTAGAGAATACGAAATGACAAAAGAGTTAGTAATCCATTCCGCCGGGACCGAGATCGAAATCGCCCTGCTGGAAGACGGACAGCTCGTCGAACTCAACCGGGAGAAGACAAAGAGCTCGTTTACCGTCGGCGATATCTACCTCGGGAAGGTCCACAAAGTGATGGGCGGGCTGAACGCCGCCTTTGTCGACGTGGGGTACCAGAAAGACGCCTTTCTGCACTACCTCGACCTCGGCAGCGCGTTCCACAGCCTTAACGACGTGGTCAAGCAGGTCAACGGCAAGCATCAGAAGATCGACTTCTCCTCGCTGAAGATCCAGAACGATCTGGGCAAAGAGGGCAAGATCGCCAATGTGCTCAGCAACGGCCAGAACATCATCGTGCAGATCGCCAAAGAGCCGATCTCGACCAAAGGGCCGCGCATCACCAGCGACATATCGATCGCCGGACGCCACCTGGTACTGATACCCCTTTCCAACAAGGTACACATATCGCAGAAAATACGCTCCAACGAGGAGAAGAAACGCCTGAAATCGATCGTCGAAGGGATCCTGCCCCGCAACTACGGGGCTATCGTCCGCACGGCCGCCGAAGGCAAGACCGCCGAGGATATCGAAGCGGACATCACCAACCTGATCACCAAGTGGGAGGGGGCTTTGGCCGAGCTTCAGCATGCCCAGCCGCCGCACCTGCTGCTCAGCGAGGAGAGCCGCACCACGACCATCCTGCGCGACCTGCTCAGCGACTCGTTCACCCATATCCATGTGGACAGCGAGCAGATTTTCCACGAGGTGAAAGACTACATCTCGGCCATCGAACCGGAGGCGGAGAAGATCGTCAAGCTGTATAAAGGGAATATCCCGATTTTCGACCAGTTCGACGTCACCAAGCAGATCAAGCAGCTGTTCGGGCGTACCGTTGTGTTCAAGCGCGGGGCATACCTGATCGTGGAACATACCGAGGCGCTGCACGTGATCGACGTGAACAGCGGCAAGCGGGCCAAGAGCGACGAAACGCAGGAATCCAATGCACTGGAGTGCAATTTGAATGCCGTGCCGGAGATCGCCCGGCAGCTGCGGCTGAAAGATATGGGCGGGATCATCGTGATCGACTTCATCGACCTGCACACGGCGCAGAACCGCAATGCGGTGCTGGAGGCGATGCGCAAGGCGATGGCGAACGACCGGGCCAAACACAATATCCTGCCGCTGACGAAGTTCGGCCTGATGCAGATCACCCGGCAGCGGGTAAGGCCGGAGACGCAGATCGTAATCAACGAGAAGTGCCCGACGTGCCACGGGACGGGCGAGATCGCGCCGTCGGTGCTGCTGGACGCGCAGATCGAGAACCAGATCGCATACTTTACCAAAGAGAAGCATTACAAACTGCTCAAGATACACGTGCATCCTTACGTGGCGGCGTACATCAACCGGGGGATCGTCAGCAAGCGCGCCAAGTGGTGTGTGAAGTACGGGGCGGTGATCAAGATCATCCCGAACGACTCGCTGGGAATGATCGACTACAAGTTTTACAATGCGCTGGGCGACGCGATTTAGCGCGTGTTGACCGATTGTTGATAAAAACTGACACAAGGGACCCGCGGGGGTCCCTTTTTTCGTCTACCTTTGTTCAAAAGCAATCGAATTATGACCGATCAGAAAGTCGAGCTGGACATTGAACTGAACGAGGAAGTGGCGCAGGGGACTTACGCCAATCTGGCTGTGATCTCCCATTCGGCTTCCGAGTTCGTGCTGGATTTCGTGCGCATGATGCCGGGCATGCCCAAAGCGCAGGTCAAGAGCCGCATCATCCTGACGCCGGAGCATGCCAAGCGGCTGCTGCTGTCGTTGCAGGAAAATATCGCGCGGTACGAGAATATCGTGGGCAAGATCGAGATGCACACGCCGGAAACGCCCCCGATCGTCGGCTTCGGTGGAGGCTTCGGGCAGGCGTAGTATCTTTTTTCGAGGGAACCCTCGTTTTTTAAACAGGCAGGGCTGTTCCGGATCGCATCCGGACAGCCCTGCCTCTGTATTCGCCGGCATCCGGTCAGAACCCGCCGTGCTCTTTCTTCATCTCGAACTCCTGCGCCGCCCCCGCCTTGTCGCTCGCGTAAAGCCACTCGATCCGGTCGGTCAGCACATTCCCCGCACCATCTTTCGCGGTGGCCGTAACGATATTCCGGCCCCGTTTCAGCCATACACTGTCCGCCACGAAATGCACCGCCGTCGTTCCCTGCCGCAGCGTTAATTTCCGTCCGTTCAGCCGTACCGACGGCTCGCCAACGTTGCTATACACCGTCACCGAAGTCACGCCCCGCTCCCGCTCCGTCAGCCGCCGCTGTGCCAGGTAGAGCACCGGCTCCTTGCTCCAGTTGGCCTTGTACCAGTAGAAAACATCCTTCTTCAGTTTGCGGTCAAAGGTCACCAGCCCCTTCATGTTCCGCGCCGGGACGCCGCCCCGATCCCACATCGGCACCGCGAAGTCGAACATATTCCACAGGTACGACGCCACGATATAGGGCGACCGCGAGATAATTCCCCAATGGATCTCGTGCGTTTTGGTGGCATAAGTCTCCGGATAGAACTGCGAATTGTAGTTATACGTGTCGCCGATCAGCTCCGTCTGGTGCGCCGTGTTGGCCTCCGCCCCGTATTCCGACAGCATCAGGATCGTCTCCGGATATTTTGCTGCCAAACCGTCCACCCACCGCTGCATATCGCCGATCCGCCCCTCGTACCAGCCGAAATAGCGGTTCATCCCCTGCACCTCCGCATTCAGGTTCACGGGGTGCTCCATATGCCCGTAACCGTTCACCGATACCGTGTAGCGGTCCGGGTCGAGCCGCTTGGCCAGCCGGTGAAGTTCCGCTGTCAGCGCCGCCGTATAGCGGTGCGGCTTGTAGACCTCGTTGTGCAGCCCCCAGATATAGATCGACGGGTGGTTGAAACTTTGCAGGATCAGCTCCGAGAGCTGTGATTTCGCGTTATCCGCCTCATAAGTTGTCACCTGGTTCACGAACGGGATCTCCGCCCACACCAAAAGACCTAGCGAGTCGCATTTGGAGTAGAAATAGTCCGACTGCTGGTAGTGCGCCAGCCGCACCGTCGTGGCACCCACCTCCATAATCAGCGCCAGGTCTTCGTCATGCTCCCGGTTCGTCAGCGCGCTGCCCAATCCCCAGCGGTCCTGGTGGCGGCAAACGCCGTACATGGGGTACTTTTTGCCGTTCAGGTAACAACCCTCCCCCGCCCGTAACTCCACATGCCTCAATCCTAATGGATTAACGATGCTGTCCACCGTACGCCCATACCGCTGCACCAGCGTTTCGACCCGGTACAGGTACGGATCCTCGCGCCCCTGCCACAGGTGCGGATTCGTCAGCCGGAAATCCGAAATGTATTCCCGCACTCCCTGCGGCGAAAGGCGCAGGGGCTTGGTTTCTAACGCCACCGCATGACCAGAGCGGTCGTAAACAGTATTGACCAGCGTCAAGTCCGCCGGTTGTAAGGTCGCATTGTCCAGCAAAACCCGCACCCTGGCCTCCGCCGCCGTATCGGTCACATTGCGCTGCGTGATATAGACCCCCGATGAGGCATGGTCGGTCGTCGCAACCGACACGCTGTCCGTCGCCACGAGCCAAACCGGCCGGTAAATACCCCCGTACACCCCGAACAGGCTGTGGTTAACCGGGATCACCTCCTTCCGGGCGGCATTGTCGGCCTTTACGACCACCATATTCGCCTCGGAACGGTCTTCCCGGAGCAACGGGGTAATGTCGAAAACAAACGCCGAATAACCGCCCATATGCCGCCCGGCGAACTGCCCGTTGACACTCACCTCGGCCACTTGCCCGACCCCCTCGAACCGCAGGAAAATGCGCTTGCCCGAACGCATCGCCTCCGGCAGCATAAAAGTCTTGGTGTAAATGCCCTCCCCGGCGTAGAAATCCCCGGCGCGCACCTGCATATCTTCGGCGTTCCAGGTATGGGGAAGGGTCACGTTCTGCGAAATGGTGTCGATAGCCCGGCGGAACTGCCAGCCGTCATTGAAAGGCGTTTCGATGCGTTGGGCGTGTACGGAAAAAGCCGCTCCCAAGAGGAGCGACAGCAATAGGATCGGTCTTTTCATATCGGGTTCGGGTAAAAACCGGGTCAAAAAATCGCCTCCACCTCCTTGAACCAGTAGCGGCGTTCCCCGCCGTCGGCCAAGTGCAAAGTCAGTTCGCCGGTATGTCTGTCCACTCCGGCAATCGAGGCATCGAAAAGCTCGCCGGAGGCCGCATCGCGGTACCGATACGGCTTCCCGTCCCCCCGCCACAGCCGGGCCATAAAATCGGCATGCAAAGCCTCTTCATCCTGCGTATAACGGGTGGCGAATGCGGTGCAAAAAGCCGCTAATACCTGATCCGGTGTAGGTACAGGGCTGTCCGGAGGTAATTGGTTGGCGATCGAGGTCGGGTTGGGCAGTGCCGGGTCGAACTCCCGCTGCCGGACATTGATCCCGATCCCCACCACCGAGCGGCTCAGGTATTCGCTGTGCAGCGTGTGTTCGATCAGTATCCCCCCGACCTTGCGGTCGCCGACGTAAAGGTCGTTCGGCCACTTCACCGCGCACGCCACAGCCCCGCCGGTAACGGTACGCACCGCATCGGCCGCCGCCACCGCCGCCATTTCGCTGATGCGGAACTGGTGCTCCACGAGGATGTGTTCCGGCTCCAACACCAGCGAGAACATCAGGTTCTCGCCCGGTTCGCTGCTCCACCGGTTGCCCCGCTGTCCCCGCCCGGCACTCTGCCGACGCGCGGTCAGGATCGAGCCGTGACCATACAGATCCGGCGCGGCCATCGCCACATCGTTGGTCGAGGTCACTTCGTCGAACGGGATAATGCGGAACTCCATAATTACTTGCTGAGGGTCGTCCCGCCGTAGCCCGGCTGGGTGAGGCATTCGGCGGCGCAGATCACCACGCTTTTCACCCCCGAATTAATGGCCTTGAATGCGTTTTCGAGTTTCGGCAGCATCCCGTCGGCCACAATCCCGTCGGCTTTAAGTTGTTCATATAGTGCCGGATCTATATTGGAGATGACCGAATTATCGTCCTCTACGTCCCGCAGCACGCCGCGTTTCTCGAAACAATACACCAGCTCGACCGGATATTTTTGCGCCAGCCCCACCGCCACGGTCTGCGCCACGGTGTCGGCATTGGTATTCAGTAGCGTCCCGTTCTCCCGGTCATAGGTGATCGGCGCCACGATGGGCACCAATCCCCCGTCGATCAACGCGGTGGCGGTAGCGAGGTTAAAATCAACCGGATCGCCCACAAAACCATAGTCTACCCCCTCGGCGGTCACCGCCCGTCTCTTCGACCGGATCAGGCCACCGTCGGCCCCGCACAGCCCCAGCGCGTTGCACCCTTCTCCCTGTAAAGCGGACACGATATTCTTATTGATCAACCCGGCATAAACCATAGTCACGATCCGCAGGGTCTCGGCGTCGGTCACACGCCGTCCGCCGATCATCTGCGCCTCGATCCCGAGGCCTTTGGATATGGCGGTGGCCACCTTCCCGCCGCCGTGCACCAGCACTTTCGGCCCTTCGAGGCTGGCGAAGTCGCGCAGGAATTGCTGCAACTTCCCGGGGTTGTCGACAACGTTCCCGCCGATCTTGATCACTTTGATGTTCTGCATCATATCTTCTTAATAGTTCGGTTATTTGTATATACCCGCATAGGTACTGTTCTCTTTAACATCGCTTCGCTCGTTTTACCTGCGGTTTCCTCGTGCTACCTCGCCAAATCCAGCAAGCGGGCTTTGATCTCGGTACGCCACTCGGTTCCTCCTCGCTACGAGGCAAAGCGTGCAAGCCCGCTCTGCCCTCGTTGGCAGCGTCGGTTGTGAACAAAGAGGTCTCGTTGGGGTTTTCCGGGCTGAAACTACCAGTTTTTGCGGCGAGCAAAGTGAGCCGCGCAGGCCGGAGCCACCCCCGGCGAAGGCCTGCAAGCAGTCCTCGCTGGCTCCGGCCTATGCAACCCGAAGCAGGTGATTGCGGAGCCTAAGTATATCGGAAGATACAGCCCGGAAGCCCAACGGGCCCGCTTTTTGAAAAAAGCGGCAGTCCTGTACGGCACCATGCAAAATAACCGAACGGTTTACAGGTTAGGGAACTTGTTCGCGATGGCCTGCGGCACCGCCGCCCGGTTCACCATGATATTGATCGTCTTGTAGCACAGGTACGGCTCCGAGACATAGAAGAAGCCCTTGTACTTGCCACGTTCGCCCCAGGAATTTTTCACCTTGTAGAACTTGTTGCCCCACTGATCCTTCGCCGTCCCCACGATCACCATCCCGTGGTCGTCCGTCGTCTCGTAGTTGTCGAACGCCTCCTGCCGCATCTGCTGCGTCACAGCCTTTTCCGGCATCGGCCCCGTGATTTTCGACGACATCTTGGCCAGCTGCTCTTTCGTCAGCCCCGTCCAGTGCGCCATGTCAGAGCCCGCCACCTGCTCCGGCTTGTCCGCCGGCACGATCGCGAAGCCTTCGTTATAGCGGAACCCCTTTTCGCTCACGTCTGCCGACCAGTTCACCGCATAGCCGTTCTCCAGCGCATTATCCACAATCGCGATCAGGTCATCCAGCGGCACATTCGCCGAACTCTCCCACGCCCAGTTGTCCGGGATCTCCACAGCAAACCGCGTGTAGAAAGGGTGGTGCGTAAACGAAGTGAACGACACGAAATCGTTCGGGTTCAGCCCCATCGCCGCCGCGAACGACTCCGGCGTGTACTCCTTGCCCTTATAAACGAACTTCTCCGGGCACTTGCCCAGATAGGCGTCCAGAATGCCGTTCAGGCCGTCCTGCCAGACCGGCGACAGCGTTTTGTTCGGGGCCTTCACCACCGCCGCCATATAATTGCCCAGCACCGCATCCAGCTCCCCGTGCCGGTGCACGCTGTCCTTGCTGTACCGCAGACCCTCGTACGCCTCCTGCGGCACCGCGCCGTGGTTGCGCAGGATCGTGATCACGTCGTGCGTGTTCCCGCCCGGCGAAAAGCTGCTCGATGCGTGTGTCCGCGCATACTTGACCGCCTTGTCCAGGTAGGTGTGCCGCACGATCCACATTTCGGAGAGATTGACCGTGTCCTTGCCCTGCCTCAGCATCTCGCTCTCCAGCAACCCCGTGCCCGCGAAACTCCAGCAAGTGCTCGAACTGCTCTGGTTGTCGATCGGGCTGACCGGCACGACTTTGATGTCGGTGAATACATAGGCCGAATCGGCCTTTTCGTTTTTCAGTTTCTTGGATTTCGGGGCCTCCGCCCCCTGTACTGCCGTTACGCCCACGGCCATAGCCAGCGCCGCGGTCAGGAAAAGTCGTTTCATTATGAATGTAATTGAGTTTGGTTATTCGAAATAGCTGTTGATCGTGAAGCCGCCCGCCTTGAGCCACGCGTCGCGCTTGAAGAGCTTCACGTCGCTCCGCACCATCTCCGCCACCAGCGCCGGCAGGTCGTATTTCGGCGTCCAGCCCAGCACCGTGCGCGACTTGGTCGCGTCCCCGATCAGCGCCTCCACCTCCGTGGGCCGGAAATAGCGCGGATCGACGCTCACCACCCGGCTGCCGATCCGCTTTTCTATGGCAGGCAGGTATTCTTCACCCACCATCCGCACAAAGGTGTCAGGGTCGACCGCAGAGATAATCCCCACCTCGTCCTTTCCGGTGCCGGAAAAAGTGACTGTCACGCCGATTTCCGCGAACGCCATCCGCAGGAACTCCCGGATCGAAGTCGTGACCCCCGTGGCGATCACATAGTCGTCCGGCTTCTCCTGCTGCAAGATGAGCCACATCGCCTCCACATAATCCTTCGCATGGCCCCAGTCGCGCGTGGCGCTCATATTGCCCAGATAGGTCTGCTCCTGCATCCCCAAGGCGATACGCGCCGCGGCCCGCGTAATTTTACGCGTCACGAAAGTTTCGCCCCGCACCGGACTCTCGTGGTTGAACAGGATCCCGTTGCTGGCGTGCATACCGTACGCCTCCCGGTAATTGACCGTAATCCAGTAGGCATAGAGTTTGGCGCACGCATACGGCGACCGCGGATAGAACGGCGTCTTTTCGCTCTGCGGCACCTGCTGCACCAGCCCGTACAGCTCCGAGGTCGAAGCCTGGTAGATCCGCGTCTTTTCGGTCAGGCCGAGCAGCCGAACGGCTTCCAGCAGCCGCAAAGTCCCCAGCCCGTCCGCATTGGCGGCGTATTCAGGCGTGTCGAACGACACTTTGACGTGCGACATAGCGGCCAGGTTGTAAATCTCGTCCGGCCGCACCTCCTGAATGATCTTGGTCAGGTTCAGCGAGTCGGTCATATCGCCGTAGTGCAGCACGAACCGCTGCCCGTCCACATGCGGGTCTTCGTAGAGGTGGTCAATCCGCTCGGTGTTGAACGACGAGGCCCGCCGCTTGATCCCGTGCACGGTATATCCCTTCTTGAGCAGGAACTCGGCCAGATAGGCCCCGTCCTGACCGGTGATCCCGGTGATAAGCGCAACTTTCGACATAGTGCTATGCTGTTATTTCGACGCCTTTAGCCCCTCGATCACCGCGCGGGTGAAACCGTTGGCCTCCATGGCGTTCAGTCCTTTGATCGTAATCCCGCCCGGGGTGGTGACCTTGTCGATCTCCGCCTCCGGGTGGTTACCGGTACGCAACAGGATCTCCGCCGCCCCCTTGATGGTCTGCGCCACGATGGTCTGCGCCATCAGCGGCGGTATCCCCAGCTCGATTCCCCCCTCCATCGCCGCCCGCACATAGCGTAAAGCGTACGCGATCCCGCACGAGGCCAGCGCCATGCACCCCTCGAACTGTTTTTCGAGCACCTCCATCACCATCCCCAGCGGTTCGAACAGCGAGGTCATTACCTGCGCCTGTTCGGCCGAGGCGTTCTGCGAAGTGATGAAAGTCATCCCTTCGCCCACGGTCACCGCCGTGTTGGGCATGATCCGGAACAGCGGCTTGTCGCCGAAGTGGGAGGCCAGTGTTTCGAAGCCGATCCCCGCGGCCACGGAGCCGATCAGCGCATCGGCCCTGACGGCCGGGGCCGCCTGTGCGGCAACGCTTTCGACCAGCCACGGCTTGACGGCCAGCAGCACGACATCGGCGTCCGCGACGGCTTGCGCGGCATCGGCGGTGGCCTGTACCCCCAAGGCCCGCATGGCGTTCAAAGTATTGTCGTGAACGGCCACGGCGGTTACGTCTTCCGGCGCCAGCCGCCGGCTGGCCACCAGACCGCGGATAATGGCGCCGCCCATGTTCCCGGCGCCGATAACGGTGATCTTCATCTTAAGTTCCGTTTTTCAATTTCCTACAAAGATAATTTTTTGCGCCCGATATTCGCAGGGTTTATTTTCCGTCCGCCCGCCGAAAAGCTTTGTCTTCTTCCGCGCGGCATAAAACCGGCCCGCATTTGTTCGGGTTACCGGAAATTTGTTAAGAATCCCACAAAAAGGAGGTCGCTTATACAAAGCGGCCCGAAAAAGCGTACATTTGCAGTTCCTAAACAATCCGGAACGTATAACCAGAACGACAAACGACAGATATGAAAGTAGCAGTATTCGGCGCGACAGGGCTTGTCGGCGGCCGCATGTTGACGGTGCTCGCCGAGCGCAATTTCCCCGTAACGGAACTGATCCCCATCGCCTCGGAGCGCTCCGCAGGCAAAAAAGTCTCTTTCCAGGGCAGGGAGTGGACTGTGGTGACCCCGCAGGCGGGACTGGATATGAAACCCGAACTGGCCATCTTCTCGGCCGGGGGGCAGACCTCGCTCGACTGGGCGCCTAAATTCGCCGAGGCGGGTTGCTATGTGGTGGACAACAGCTCGGCGTGGCGCATGGACCCGACCAAGAAGCTCGTCATCCCGGAGATCAACGCCGACGTGCTGACTAAAGACGACCGCATTATCGCCAACCCCAACTGTTCGACCATCCAGATGCTGGTGGCCCTGGCTCCGATCTACCGCACCTACGGCATCCGCCGCATCGTGGTGTCGACCTACCAGGCGATCACCGGCACGGGGATGCGCGCCGTGACCCAGATGGAGAACGAGCGCAACGGCGTAATGGACGGCCCGATGATCTACCCGCATGTGATCGACCGCAACTGCATCCCGCAGTGCGACTCTTTCACCGACAACGGATACACCAAGGAGGAGATGAAGCTGGTCAACGAGACCCACAAGATTTTCGGCGACGACTCTATTCTGGTATCTCCCACGGCTATCCGTGTGCCGGTGGTGGGGGGACACTCCGAGTCCATTAACGTGGAGACGGTCAAGGAGTTCACGATGGGTGACGTGCGCAGCTTGCTGGAACGTACGCCGGGGATCAAAGTGGTGGACTGCCCGGAACGCTCGGAGTACCCGATGGCCGTTACGGCGCAGCACCACGACGAGGTGTTCGTGGGTCGCCTGCGCAAGGATATTTCGAATCCCAAAGCAATGAACATGTGGGTGGTGGCCGACAACCTGCGCAAGGGGGCGGCGACCAATGCCGTGCAGATCGCGCAGTACCTGCTGGACAAGGGCTTTATCCAGGCATAGTTCCGCTTCGAGGCTGTATCATGGGCCGTTCTTCGCCTTCGGGTGGGGAACGGCTTTTTGCATTCTTGCCCGCCGCAGGTCGGAATAAAAGAACGGATAAAGTCCCTGCAATTCGTTATATTTGTGAAAACGCACCGACTATGGTACTCGCACTGATTTACGACTTCGACGGCACGCTGTCGCCGGGGAATATGCAGGAATACGACTTCATCCCCGCCATCGGCAAGGGGAACCGGGAGTTCTGGGACAACTGCAACCGGATGGCCGAGGAGAACGACGCCGACCCGATCCTGACCTATATGAACGAGATGATCCGGCAGGCCACGGTCAGCGGGGTCTCCCTGCGGCGGGACGCCTTTGCGGAGTCGGGGCGGAAAATCGAATTGTTCGAAGGGGTCGAGACCTGGTTCGCGCGCATCAACCGCTATGCCCAGTCGAAGGGGATTCAGGTGGAGCACTATATCAACTCGTCGGGCCTCAGGGAGATGATCGAGGGTACCTCCATTGCCCGTCATTTCCGCAAGATATTCGCCAGTTCGTTCCTCTACTCGGTGGACGGGGTGGCCTACTGGCCGGGGGTGGCGGTCAACTATACCAACAAGACGCAGTTCATCTTCAAGATCAGCAAGGGGATCGACAGCGTCTACGACTCCAAGGCGGTGAACCGCTACCAGCCGGAGGAGCAGCGGCCGGTGCCCTTTACCCATATGATCTACATCGGGGACGGGACGACGGACATCCCGTGCATGCGGCTGGTCAAGGAGAAACAGGGCCATTCGATCGCCGTCTACAACCCGGTCGACCGGGAGGTGGGCCACTCGCTGCGGCAGCTGGTCGAGGAGCACCGGGTCAATTTCGTGGCGCCGGCGGACTATTCGCCGGGGAGCCGCATGGACGAGGTGGTCAAGGCGATCATCGACAAGGTGGCGGCGGACGACCGGCTCAAAAAGCTGGAATTATAGCGGCAGCCGTGCAAAAACGGGAGGGGCGCAAGGTATTTCCTTGCGCCCCTCCGTTCATCTATGCGGAAAATGCCGTTACGCCTCGCCGCCGAACTCCATCAGGTATGCCTTGATGAAGTCGTCGATCTCGCCGTCCATCACCCCGTCCACGTCCGAAGTCTGGAAGTTCGTCCGGTGGTCTTTCACCCGCCGGTCGTCGAACACGTAACTGCGGATCTGCGAACCCCACTCGATCTTCTTCTTCTGGCCCTCCAGCTCCGCCTGCGCCGCCAGCCGTTTCTCCATCTCGATCTGGTAGAGCTTCGACCGCAGGATGCGCAGCGCGTTCTCCTTGTTCATGATCTGGGAACGCGTCTCCGTGTTCTCGATCACGATCCCGGTCGGGATGTGGTAGAGCCGCACCCCCGTCTCCACCTTGGTGACATTCTGCCCCCCGGCCCCGCTGCTCCGGTAGGTATCCCATTTGATGTCCCCCGGGTTGACGACGATCTCGATGGTGTCGTCCACGGCCGGTGACACGAAGACGCTCGCGAAGGTGGTCTGCCGTTTGTTGTTAGCGTTGAACGGCGAGAGCCGCACCATGCGGTGCACGCCGTTCTCGCTCTTGAGGTAACCGTAGGCGTAGTCGCCCACGAACTCGATCATGGCCGACTTGACTCCCACCTCGTCCCCGTCCTGGATGTCCAAGGCCTTGACCGTGTAGCCGTTGCGCTCACCCCAGCGGGTGTACATGCGCAGCAGCATCGAAGCCCAGTCCAGCGCCTCGGTTCCCCCCGCGCCGGAGTTGATCTCCATGATGGCCCCCATCTTGTCCTCCTCGCTGCGGAGCATATTCCGCATCTCCAGCGCCTCGATCAGTTGCAGGGCTTTGTCATAGGCGGCATCGAGGTCTTCTTCGGCCGCCGCCCCCTCTTTGATGAACTCCGGCACGAGGTTCAGCTCGTCCATAGCCGTGGCGATGGCGTCGTAGTCCACGACCCATGACTTGATGGCCGCTACTTTCTTCAGTTGCGCCTGCGCCTTTTCGGCGTCGTCCCAGAAGTCCGGCACCAGGGTCAGCGCCTCTTCGTTTTTCAGTTCTTCGCGTTTCCCGTCCAAGTCAAAGATGCCTCCTCAGCGCATCCTGGCGCCTTACAAGCTCTTTAATCTGTTCTGTCGTAATCATATCGATTTGGTTTGTGTTTTTTAGTTTCCGCGTGAGCGGCCAGCCCGGAGCCACCCCCGGCGGAGGGCTGCAACCTGCGCTATGCTCCGGTTTTGCCCCCGCTGGCTCCGGGCCGGATAACGCGCCGATTGTTTTTTCGCTCTTTCCAAATAATTCCCAGCCTCATGGTCCACACCACCGCCATCGCCATCACGATGCGCGGCACCAAGAGCCAGAAAAGTCCCACCCCCAGCGCGCAATAGAGCAGGGTATCTTCCAGCAGCGAATGGTTCATCGCCGCGTGGGCGTTCAGCAGCCGCGCATCCCGGCGCGGGATACCGCCCGTCTCTACTTCGCCGATCATCACCGAGCTGCCGTAGGTCAGTCCCAGTGTATTGAGCACGACCCACAGGAACGCGCTGCCGCGCGAAAGCCCGAAAACCTTCATCAGCGGCGCCAGCGGCGAGGTCAGGCAACCGATCAGGTTGAATTCCCGCAGGATCTGTTGCAGGACGTTCAGGCTCACGATGATCGCGAACATCAGCGGCAGCAGTTTCGCCTGTGCCAGCGCCCAGCCCGACATAATGCTCCCGAAAGCCGTATCGCCGGCGTCGCGGTGCGCAAGCAATAGCCGTCCCGTATAATTCTCCGGCAAGACCCGGTTCAATATCCAAGCCGTCAGCACGGCCATCGCCAGCCGCAGCGCCGCCATGCCCCACGCCGAACGGCATCCGGCCTTGCGCTGCACCACCGACTCCACGATCAGGTTGTGGGCGATCAGGGTCATCACGGAGATAATGGTCACGCTCCGGTAGTCGAGGTTCAGCGTCCCCATCACGCCGATGGCTGCATAGATCGAGGCCGAAATGGCGGTCAGGAAGGTCAGCACCCCTTCGCCGTCCAGCCCGATATATGAAAACGCCGGGGTCAGCCATTCCGACACGGCGGCGATCACTCCCGCCCACTGCAAAACGGCCACGCCGAACGTGATCGGCAGCATCATCTTAGCCAGCCACCACCAGGTGCGAATCCCCGCCTGAAAACCCCGTACGGCGCACCCGCGCGTGCGTAATGTCAATGCCTGTTGCATGGCTTACCGCTTGACCCGTATGTAGTCCGTGAACTCGAATGCGGGAATGTCTCCCTCCGCAGAGGCGGGGTGCGCCTCGCACCAGACCATGCGCCACTCCCCCGGCTTGATCTCCGGAAAATAGGTGTCCCCTTCCGGCTCGGCAAGGATGCGGGTAAGGTACAGTTTGTCGGCCATCGGCATGGCCTGCCGGTAGATCTCCCCTCCACCGATAACGAACACCTCTTCGGCGGCATCGCCGAACCGCCGGATCACCTCTTCGAGCGACGGGACGAGCTCAACGCCCTCCGGAACCTCAAAGCCGGGATTGCGGCTCACGACGATATTGGCCCGTCCCGGCAGCGGTTTGCAGCCGAGGGATTCGAAGGTCTTGCGGCCCATCACCACGGGATGCCCGGTGGTGATGCGTTTGAAACGCCGGAGGTCTTCGCTGATGTGCCACGGCATCCGCCCGGCGCATCCGATAACGCCGTTTTCGGCTACGGCAACGATAATGGAGAGGGTCATAACGGTCGGTTTCTGCTCACAAAGGTAAACATTCCCCGCTAGTTATAAACCATCGTTTATTTACACCCTATTTTCATTGGGTTTGAGACAGCCGTTCTTTTTGTGAACAACCGATGCTCGAAGCAAGAACAGAGACCGCTCGCGGGCTATGCCTTACAAGGAGGAGGAAGGCGAAGCCCTAAAATCTATCACAGCCTCACTTTGGGCGGACGGAATGGGGCCGGAGCCAGCGGGGCAAAACCGCAGGTTGCAGCCCTCCGCCCGGGGTGGCTCCGGGCCGTCCGCTAACGCGGAAATTTAGGGTAATCACAGGCGGGAAGCCCAACGGGTAAAACAAAGTTAAAAAACGGCAATATCCTCAAGCCGGAAGAACAGCTTACAAAGAAAGGATCGCTATACCGTACGGAGGTATTTTTCGTAGATATCTTTGCGCAGGTCGTTCAGCGAGCCCAGCCGCTGCATGATCTCCTGCGCCTCCTCCATCGTGCTGATACCCAGCAGTTCCTTTTGCAGGGACGCGATAATCGAGCTGACCACCTTCGACTTATAGATCGTGATCGCCTTCGGGATGGCCTCGCCCAGCCGTTCCCGCTCCGTCGATACCCGGATCTCGTACCGCTGCCACATCCGGCTCGGCGCGTACGTCTCCTCCTCCGTCAGCAAGTCCACCGCCAGCGAAGCTACTTCCGGCGAAGGATGGTTGATAAAATGGTTCGCCGCCGGCGCCCCGTGTTCCCGGAATTCCCTGACATACTCTTCGTAAATCTGCCGGCAGAGCGGATTGTGCATCTCTATGCGGTCCATCTCCAGGTCGCCGATGATCGTCTCCGCCACGCTCAGCGACACGATCTCCGTCGGCGACATTTCGAAATCGAAATTCTCGCCGCCGTACTTGAGCAGGTAGCCCACCAGTTCGCGCTCCAGTCGATCCAGTTCCCGGTTCAGTCCTTGTTCCGCGTAACTCAGCTTCGGGGCCAGGTCGATCGGCGCCGCAGGTTCCGTGACCGGCGCATCCGGCGAAAAGCCCGGCGCAGAGGAAGGATCGCCCTGGTGCCGTTGCAAGAATTGCTCCTTGCGCCGGGCATTCTCCGCCACCTCGCGCCCCGCCTGCCCGTCCACCATCGTCACCCGTTTTTTGGCCACCTCGCGGATCAGGATATCCTCGTCGATCTCGAGCTTCCGGGCGCACTCCCGGATAAAGACCGACCGCGTGATCGCCTCCGGGATCGTGGCGATAGACTCCACGACGCTCGTTATCACCTCCGCCCGCTTGATCGGGTCGTTTGCCGCGTCGCCCAGCAAAATCCGGGTCTTGAACGAGATGAAGTCCTCTTCGTGTTCCTCGATATAGGCCTGCAATTCGGTGGCGTTGTGCGACCGCGCGAACGAGTCGGGATCCTCGCCGTCCGGCAACAGGATGCACCGCACCGTCAGCCCCTCCCGCAGGATCATGTCAATCCCGCGCATCGAAGCCTTGATCCCCGCCGCATCGCCGTCATAGATGACCGTCACGTTCTTGGTAAACCGCTTGATGAGCTTGATCTGCTCCGTGGTCAGCGACGTCCCCGACGAGGCGACTACGTTCTCGACTCCCGACTGGTGCATCTGGAGCACGTCGGTGTAGCCCTCGACCAGTATACAGCGGTTGAATTGGGTGATAGCCTTCTTGGCGAAGTAGATACCGTAGAGGGTGTTGCTCTTGTGGTAGATCTCGCTTTCGGGCGAGTTGAGGTACTTGGCGACCTTCTTGTCGGTGCGCAGGGTACGTCCCCCGAACGCAATGACCCGTCCGGACAACGAGTGTACCGGGAACATCACGCGGCCGCAGAACCGGTCATAGTATCCCCCCCCGTTAGCCGCCTCCCGTTTGATGGTCAGTCCCGTGCCCACCAGGAACGGCTCCTGGTACCCTTCGGCCAGCGCGGTCTGGGTCATGGCATCGCCCTTGGACGGGCAGTAGCCGAGCTGGAATTTGGCGATGGTGGCGTCGGTGAAGCCGCGCTCCCGGAAGTAGCCCACTCCGACGTTCTCCCCTTCCGGGGTTTTGAGCTGATCGACAAAATACTGGTTGGCCCACGAGGTGACGACCATCATACTCTCGCGGTCGTCGTTGCGCTGCTTCTCCTCGGGCGATTGCTCTTTCTCCTTGACTTCGATGCCGTATTTCTTGGCCACCCATTTCAGGGCTTCAACGTAGCTCAGCCCTTCGTGCTCCATCACGAAGCTGATGGCGTTCCCGCCTTTGCCGCACCCGAAGCATTTGTAGAGCCCTTTGGAGGGCGACACGACGAACGAGGGGGTCTTTTCGTTATGGAACGGACAGCATGCCTGGTAGTTGACCCCCTTTTTCTTGAGGGTCACGAAGTCGCTCACCACATCCACGATGTCTGCGGCGGCGAATATCCGGTCTACTGTCTGGCGATCGATCATAATAACCGCAAAGTTACGCTTTTTTTACCGTTCGGTTATTTTGTACGTACCCGCACCGCACTGTCGCTTTCTTAAAAGAAAGCTCCGCAAAGAACTTTCGAGGATGCTGGCGCATCCTAAATCTATCACAGCCTTAGCTTTTGGGGTGCGGTGAACGGCGGCCA
>JAJBVQ010000256.1 GCA_020859745.1 Rikenellaceae bacterium | reverse complement strand
AAGAGAGCGGGGTGAACGCGGGCGCGGTCGATTTCATTCAGATCGCCTATACCGAGACCTACACGCCGACAGAGTGTCGTGTCAACCTGATAGCCTATGTGGCGGTCAATCCGACGGCTTTTATCATGCACACGGGCGATATCTGCTATATGCCGGGGCTGGATTTCCACGGCGTGAACGTGCGGTCGAAGCAGATGGGCGTGCCGATGTATTATGTCATCGGGAACCACGACTTGGTGAAGGGGGATTACGGCGAGCAATATTTCGAGAACTATTTCGGCCCGGCGTGGTATTCGTTCGAAGCGGGGAACGTCCATTTCCTCGCCCTGCCGATGCTGGGGGGCGACCACGCGCCGTCGTACAGCAAAAAACAGCTGTTGGAGTGGATCAAAAAAGACCTGGCGCAGACCGACCCGAATAAAAAGGTCATTATGTTCAACCACGACCTCTGGTTCCAGGGTGACGATGTGGTGCTGCGGGCTGGCGGCGACAGCATCGATATGAAAAAACACAACCTGGTCGCCTTTATTTACGGACATTGGCACAGCCAGTACGCCAAAGAGATAGACGGGGTGATGACCTATTGCGCCTCGACGCCCGACAAGGGCGGGATCGACCACTCCCCGGCCTGTTTCCGGGTATTCAGCATCGATGCGGAGGGGAATGTGACGGACAAGACCCGGGCGCGTTACACAAACATTCCGGGCACACTGACCACGGCGCTGCCTTCGCAGCATGATACGGTTTCGGCTGTGAACGGGACGATCCCGGTTCGGGTCAACGCTTACCGCACGGTTTCGCCGGTGACGGCAGTGCGTGTAGCATGGGTAGAGAACGGGAAACGGGGGCGGACGGTGTCGCTGGTTCCGCAGACTGATTGGAGCTGGAGCGGAACGCTTGCCGTCGGCAACCGGAAAGGGGTTCAGGATATGGTTACGGAGGCTGATTTCGCCGATGGAACGCGACTGGTCGAGCATCGCAGCTTTGTTTTAGCAGATAAGCCCGCCACGGTGACTGTCGGCGGCGATTGGGGCAATCTGGGACGCACGGCGGAACATGCCGGAACCGCTGTCGGGCAGGCGTTATCATCACCGCTGTACGTCTGGTCGCAGAACGCGGGCGGCAATATCTACATGGCTTCGCCGGTGGTGGGCGGCGGCAAGGTCTTCATCGCCACGATCGACGATGACAACCTGAAAAAATGCCACATCGTTGCCTATGATGCGGCGACGGGGAAAGAGCTTTGGCGCTTCAAAACCGGCAATTCGGTCAAGAACACGATGGTTTACAGCGACGGGCTGGTATTGGCATGCGATGCGGCCATGCAGCTTTATGCGATCGATGCGGAGAGCGGCCGTCAGGTTTGGGACAAAAAGCTGAACCGCTACGCTTTGCCGGAGAACCTGCACGGTCTGGCGGTCGCCGACGGCGTGGTCTATGCCGGGCAGGGAGCGAACTTTACGGCCCTGAATGTGAAGGATGGGTCGGTGATCTGGAAAAACGAAGCATGGAGCGGCGGTGAAGGGACTCAATCGACGACGACCGTCGGAGCGGGCGTGGCGCTGGCTTCGTCCCACTGGAACGGCCTTTTCGCGCACGATACGAAAGACGGAAAACTGTTGTGGAAAAAACAGGATTCCAAGATCCGTTTCCGCGACGGCTCGCCGACGATCTATGACGGGCTGGTTTATCTGGCCAGCCGCGACGGCCTTTTCCTGATCAATCCGCAGTCGGGCGATATACTTAAAAGCGTGGATCAGCCGGGTATTACATTTGAAGGCGCCTGCGCCCCGGTGGTGACCCCGAAGATGATCTACGTGGCGACGGCCGACAAGGGCGTGGTGGCGTTCGACCGGCTGACGTTCAAACCGGCGTGGACTTACCTGACCCGCCCGGCCATGTTCTACAGCGTGCCCTATTACCAGGATTTCCAAAGCTCGGTGGAAACTTCGCCGGTACTGGTCGGGAATACGCTGGTGTTCGGCGCTTCGGACGGATACCTTTACGGCGTGGATGCCGAAAACGGCCGCTTCCGGTGGAAACGTAATCTGGGCGCGCCGATTTTCTCGTCGCCCGCGGTGAGCGGGGATGCGCTGTACGTGGCCGATTTTTCCGGGAACCTCTATTGTTTTAAAATAACCCAATAATTTCGATGAACAAATCCCTGCTCTTAGTCCCCATGGGCCTCTCGGCCCTGGGGGCAAATGCCAAGGCCAAACCGGCTCCGGATTGCGACAAGCCGCTGAACATCCTTTACATTATGACCGACGACCACTCGTTCCAGACCATCAGCTGTTACGACGGGCAGTACAACAACACCCCGAACCTGGACCGCCTGGCGCGGGAAGGGGTGCGGTTCGGCAACAGTTTCGTGACCAACTCGATCTCCGGGCCGAGCCGGGCCGTGCTGGTGACGGGTAAGCACAGCCACAAGAACGGATTTATGCGTAACGAAGGGGGGCATCCTTTCGACGGCTCGCAGCAGACTTTCCCGAAGTTGTTGCAAAAAGGCGGCTACCAGACGGCGATGATCGGCAAATGGCACCTGATGAGCGATCCCACGGGTTTCGACCATTGGGAGATCCTGCCGGGGCAGGGATCGTACTATAATCCGGATTTTATCACGCCCGAAGGTACCCACCGCGAGCATGGTTATGTGACGAACATCATTACGGACAAAGGCATCGACTACCTGAAACACCGCGACAAGTCGAAGCCGTTCTGCCTGTTGCTGCACCACAAAGCCGTGCACCGCATCTGGATGTCGGACACTTGCGACCTGACCCAGTACGAGGATAAGACCTTCCCGGTGCCGGAGACTTTCTGGGATGACTATGCCGGCCGACCGGCCGCCGCTGCCCAGAAAATGAGCATCGACAAGGATATGGACCTGGCTTACGACCTCAAGATGCTGGACAGCACGATCGAGACGCCGCTCAAAAGTGCCATTGTGCATGGGGAACTGCAACGGATGACGCCGGAGCAGCGGGTGCAGTGGGACGCAGT
The DNA here is from genome assembly GCA_020859745.1 of Rikenellaceae bacterium. Taxonomy (GTDB): domain Bacteria; phylum Bacteroidota; class Bacteroidia; order Bacteroidales; family Rikenellaceae; genus Rikenella. Next base: position 1,505 of record JAJBVQ010000256.1, on the reverse strand, counting down.
TTACCAGCCGCTGATCGACAAGTTCCTCGCCCTGGGGCTGTCGGGCAAGGAGTTGGCGGAGTGGAAGTACCAGCGCTACATGCGGGACTATCTCAAGAGCGTGAAGTCGCTGGACGACAATATCGGGCGGCTGATGGAGTACCTCGAAAAAGAGGGGCTGTTGGAGAACACGCTGGTCGTTTACGCTTCTGACCAAGGGTTCTACATGGGTGAACACGGTTGGTTCGACAAGCGGTTCATGTACGAGGAGTCCTTGCGTACGCCGCTGTTGATGCGCCTGCCGGATTGCTGGAAAAACGCCGAACGGGGCAGGGTGGTGGAAGAGATGGTGCAAAATATCGACTATGCACCGACCTTCCTGACATTGGCCGGCGTACCCGTGCCGGAGGACATTCAAGGGGTGTCGCTCGAACCGCTGCTCAAGGGTCAAAAACCGAAGCACTGGCGCGACGCGATCTATTACCATTACTATGAGTTCCCGGGCGAACATTTCGTACGGAGGCATTACGGCGTCCGCACGGACCGCTACAAGCTGGTCCGTTTCTATGGGGACGATATCGAGTCGTGGGAGCTTTATGACCTGAAAACCGATCCTACGGAGTTGCACAACCTGTACAATGATCCGAAAATGGCCAAAGTGCGGGCGATGATGCACAAAAAACTGGATCAAGTCCGGGAACAGTACGACGATAAAACCGAATAGGCGTTTATCGCTATGATCGAAAAACGGGGCTGACTTCGAAAAAGTCAGCCCCGTTCTTTTCGGCCCGAATCGGGAAACTAGTTGCGCGTATTGTTGGCAATGGCCACCAGCGCCCGCATCGTTTCGGCCAGCCACCGGAAAACGACGATGGTAATAAAGCCTGCGATGGGGTAAGAAATCAGTCCCAGGATACCTTCGCCCTTGAGTCCGGGGATCACGCCCAACCCGGCGGTGTTCCCCATAAAGATCATGGCGATAAGCGTAGCCAGGAATCCCACGACGGCCACATAGCTGCCCAGCCACTCCCCGAAAGTCTGGAGCAGGTTGGAAAGCACGGGGGTAGCCACGAAATCGTCGCCCTCATGCGATGTCCGGGTCAGTTGCCCGGCCCGGTCCCACCACAATTGGAAGCTGAACCAACCGGCCGCAGCGATGACGATCCAGATCAGGATAAAGGCGACGATCATTCCCGCCGTCCCGTGTTTGAAGATACCCATTTCGACGAACTGATAGAGTACCCAGAACGGTGCGAGCAGCATGACCACGGCAATGATCTGGTACAAAATCCGGAAAGGCTGCTTGTACAATTTGCCGTCGTCGATGTAGTTCAGGTAGGGTTTGATAAGAGTAAAAAATTTGTTGTCCATACGCATTGGATTTTAAAAAATGGATAAAATTGTCGGTTATCCTATGGGGTGAAACCGACAGATCGTAGAATAACCGTGATAAATATAATAAAAAACATTCGAATTTCTAAATCGAAACCGCGTTTTTAGCCTCGGCGATGGCATGTATATTGCAC
>JAJBVQ010000228.1 GCA_020859745.1 Rikenellaceae bacterium | reverse complement strand
CCGTGCTCTCCAACCGCTGCGACTACGTATTCTCGGTGAACTCCAACGACTTTGACAACAAGCCGGAGTGGCGCATCGCCGACGAGAAGGTCCACGCCGCCTTCGGCCAGAAGAACACCATCGCCGTGCGGGTCCCCCGGGGGGACTACCACAACGAGGGGCGGGTCCTCCGCCGGGTGTCTCTTCGCGCTCTTATAAACTCCGGGGGGCTACACCTCTCCGGGGGCGCCCCCACAACGGGCCCCCCCGCTTCGCTGTTTCCGTGAACCCGGTTCCCGGACTATTCGGTCTTCTGCACCCAAACGGCCAGTTTGCCGCCGTGCACCGGGAAAACGGCCTTCCCGTCGTCGCCGATGGTAATTGTGTCGTCGATACTGCCGGTGATCTCGTGCCAGGTCTCGCCCTTGCGGTTTTCGCCGACAAACATCTCTTTCTCGCCGTCCTCGCCGTTTGAGAGCAGCATCGCCACCCCCGACCCCGGATGCTCGTCGTCGCCCCGGCGTACCAGCCCGACCGTGTTGGGATGGTCGAAATAGTAATCCTGCTGCCCGTAGGCGTATTTTCGGCGGGCGTCGAGCAGGATGTCGAGGATCTGCCGGTGGGGCGATTCTTTGCCGCCGAGTCCGTAATAGTCGCCGTAGAAAACGCAGGGGTAACCCTTCTCCATCAACAGGATCAGGCCGTAGGCCAGCGGTTTGAACCAGTCTTTGATCTGCGACTCCAGCGAGCTGCCGCGTTGGGAGTCGTGGTTATCCACAAAGGTCACGGCATTCTGCGGATACCGGGCCACCAGCGTGTCGTCAGGCAGGTTGGTCAGGTCGAAGTCGCGGCCTTCCTGCGAAGCCTGGTAAAGTTTGAAGTGCAGCGGCACGTCGAACAGGTTCAGCTCTTTGCCCACCACGTTCAGGTAGTTCTCCAGCGAGTCGAAATCGTTGTTCCAGTACTCGCCGACGGCAAAGAACCGCCCCTCGCGGCTGGCCCGCACCGTTTCGAGGAACTGCTTGATGAACAGGTCTTTCATATGCTTGATCGCATCCAGCCTCACCCCGTCGAGGTTCAGCTCCTTGGCCACCCACATGCCCCAGTGGAGCAGGTCCTGGATCACTTCCGGGTGGTCCAGGTCGAGGTCGTTCCCCAGCAGGTAGTCGTAATTGCCGTTCTCGCCGTCCACCCCTTCGCTCCAGTATTTGCCCTCGCCCACGATGCGGTAGATATGCTCCACGCGGTCGGGATCCTGCGGCATGCTGATGCCCGAGAAGTGGTACCAATGGTATTTGAAATCCGAGTATTTGTCGTTCCGCCCTTTGAAATCATAGCCCGTGAAAGCCTCGATCTCGAACGGTTCGCCCGTTGTTTCGGTGCGGTTGCCGGTATCGACCTCCACCACCGGGAATTTCTCTTCGTAGTCGGCACCGCACTTGTGGTTCATCACCGCGTCCAGATAGACCTGGATCTTGTGCTTGTGCAGCTCTTCGATCGCCTCCTGCAACTCCTGCTTGGTTCCGTATTTGGTGCGGACGGTGCCTTTCTGGTCGAACTCGCCGAGGTCGTAGAGGTCGTAGGTCGCATAGCCTTCGTCCTGCTGCTCGTCGGCCTTGTATGCCGGCGGAATCCACACCGCCGTCACGCCGATCTCCGCCAGGTGGGCAGCGTCCTCTTTCAGCTTTTTCCACAAATTTCCGTCGTTTGGCAGATTCCATTCGAAATACTGCATCATAACCCCGTTTTCCATAGCTTGATAAATTAATTGATAATTTATATTCCGTTTTACCCCGAAAATGCAATTATCAAGCCACAACCGGCGGACGGCGGGGAAGACATGAAAAAAGTTTTTATACCTTTACCTTTTGCTAACCCACATTTTAAGACGGATATGAGAAAGACAATCTTCTCGCTGCTGCTGGCTGCGATCGTTTGCGCTCCGGCCGCGGCGAAGAAAACAGAACGACTGCTGGTCGGCGGCTGCGCATGGAACAAAGTCGCCGTGATCGACAAGGCCACCGGCCGGATCGAATGGTCGCACGAGATCGGCCCCGGCGAGGAGTGCAACGACGTGCAGACCACCAAAAAAGGGAACGTCCTCTATGCCTGCAACACAGGCGCGCGGCTGATCTCCTATAAAGACCAGTCGGTCATCTGGGAATACCGGGCGCCGGAAGGGTGCGAGGTGCATACCGCGACCGAAATGCCCGACGGAACGTTTATGCTGGCGATGTGCGGCCATCCGGCGCGCATCGTGACGCTTGACAAGAACGGGAACCAGGTCGGTGAACTGGCTTTCGAAACCGGGATCGGCGGGGTGCACGGCCAGTTCCGGCAGATCGTCAAGGGAAAAAACGGGAATTATATCGTTCCGCTGATGGGAACGGGCGAGGTGATCGAACTGGACGCCAAAGGCGAGGTGCGCCGCCGCGTGAAGGTCGGCGGGTCGCTCTTTTCGGTCAAGGAGCTTCAGGACGGCAAGTGGCTGGTGTCGTGCGGCGACAGCCACAGATATGTGGTGGTCGATCCGGTGACGCTGGAACGGCGGACGGTCACTTCGCGCGACCTGAGCGACGGGGTGAAGCTCCTGTTCGTGGCCGAGGCGCAGCCGTACGGGAACGGGAATGTGCTGATCGCCAACTGGCCGGGCCACAGCCGCGACAGAAGCCAGCCGAGGCTGGTGGAGGTCGATCCGCAGGGCAGGGTGGTCTGGCGGCTGGATGCCACGCCGGAGAACGGCGTGGGGTCGATCTCGTCGGTATACCGCATGAAAAAATAGGCCGCCTTGTTGCGGCGTTTCCGAAAGCACGGTCCGCGCGCTGGTTACAGCGGCGCGGGCCGTGTCGTATCGGCCTTATGTAAGGTGTAGAGGGTGCGGATAATGCCGTCCGACAGCCCCATCTTGGGCACGATGATCTCGTCGATGTTGCACTGCGTGCAGACGGTCAGGAAGATCTTCATCGCGGGCACGATCACGTCGGCGCGGTAGGTGGCCAGCCGCATGGTGTGCACCCGCTCGGCGAAGCTGAAGCTCTTGATGTAGCGGTAGAGCATGTCCAGCTCGGGCCGCGAGATGTTCTCCTTGTCTTTCTTGTTGAGCAGCTTCTGCACCTTGTTGATATTCCCGCCGGAGCCGATAATGGCCGTCGGCTGGTATTTCTTCCCGATCCCCGCGAGCCATTTCTTGAATTTTTTCATCTCGTCCTTGTCAACGGCGTCCGACAGCATCCGCACCGTTCCCAGGGCGAAAGAGCGGGCGTCCACTTTGCTGCGGTCGCTGTAAACGATCACTTCAGTGCTTCCCCCGCCCACGTCCACGTAGAGGTAGGTCTTGTCGGCCGCCAGCATGTCCACCAGCCCGTTGGCGTATATGGTGTCGGCTTCGACCTGTCCGCTGATGATCTCGATCGTGACGCCGCTCTTTTCCCGGATGTAGTCGGTGATCGCGGTGCCGTTCGCCGCCTCGCGCATGGCGCTGGTGGCATACGCGCGGTAGTCCTGCACGCCGTAGGCTTTCATGATGTGGGCGAATCCTTCCATGGCTTCGCATGTCCGTTCCCGCTTTTCGGGGCTGATCTCGCCGCGGGTGAAGACGTCTTCGCCCAGCCGGATCGGCACGCGCAGGAAGGCGGTCTTTTTGAATTCCACTTGATCGGGGTACTCCTCGACGGTGTTGATCAAGAGCCGGATGGCGTTGGAGCCGATGTCGATGGCCCCGAAGGTGTATGTGCCCATAAGTATGGATTTAGGGTTCGGTTATTGAATATCTCGGATCGCAGCCAAGCAGAGGCGCAAACGGATTGCTACATCTCCGCGTCAGCGGGTGGGCCCGCAACTGCGCCAGATTTGTTAGGGGCCGGAGCCAGCGGAGGCGCAAATGAGCGTAGCGAATATTAACTGCGCTGCGCTTGTTTTCCTCCTCGCCGTTCGGCAGTGCAAGTATGACTTGCACTGCCCTCACTGGCAGCGTCGGTTGCGGCCCTCCGCCGGGGGTGGGTTGCCGTTCCGGCTTCCTCCTTGCGCCTCGGCCATTTAGGCAAGCCTAATGGCAACTCGGCTGCGGCGTCGGTTCGGGCCGGCCGCTGGCGCGGAGAGTTGGCAATTCGTTTTCAGCTATTCCAGCGACGCGTAGTAGTCGTAGAGCGCCACCTGCGAGCGAACCCGTTCGCCCACCGCCGCATCCTCCTCGTCGCCCCGGTAGAGGTTCAACAGCGGGTCCTTCAGGTCCCGCGCCTTCACATTGTCGTGCCATTGGATCGAGAACACCTTCCGCAGCACCGTCAGTATCTTCTTGTCCAGTATCGGAATAACGACCTCCACCCGCCGGTTGAGGTTCCGTGTCATCCAGTCCGCGCTGCCGATGAACGCCCGCTCCTTGCCCCCGTTGCAGAAGATAAAGAGCCGCGAATGCTCCAGATACTTGTCCACGATGCTGATCCCCTTGATATTCTCGCTTATCTCGTCCTGCTGCGTCATCATGCAGCACTCCCCCAGGATGATGAGCCGCACCTTGACCCCAGCCGCGCTCGCCTTATAGAGCCGCTGGA
>JAJBVQ010000136.1 GCA_020859745.1 Rikenellaceae bacterium | reverse complement strand
CATCTGGCGGCGGCGAACATGGCGGCTTCCCAGATCTGGCCCTCCTCCAGCGCGCCGTCGCCCATCCTCACGAAAACACGATGGTCGGTATCGCCCCCCAACCGTTTGGCCAGGGCGTTCCCCACAGCGACGGACAAGCCCTGCCCGAGCGATCCCGATGCGACGCGGACGCCGGGCAGCCCTTTGGCAGGCGTTGGGTGTCCCTGAACACGGGCGCCGATGCGGCGGAATTCACCGAGTTCGGCTATCGGGAAGTACCCGCGCCGGGCAAGCACGCTGTAAAAGAGGGGCGAGATATGCCCGTTGGAGAGGTAGAATAGATCTTCGCCGATGCCGTGGTCGCCGCTGGGGTCGAAGTGCGCGATGCGCTCCTGCGGAATGTCCATGACGTCGAAGTAGAGTGCGGTGAGCACGTCTGCGGCGCCGAGCGAGCCGCCGGGGTGTCCCGATGCGGCGGAGGCGACCATCCGGACAATGTCCCGGCGGACTTGTGCGGCGATGGTCTCCAGTTGTTTGATCTCTGCCATTGTTCTGTTAAGTGTGTGTATCTGGTCGTTTTACGGTTAATTCTGTTTGTCTTATTCGTCCTCGGGCGCGCCCCCCGGCGCCCGCCTACGGCGTTCGCTGCGCTCCGAGGCCGGCGATGCTGCGCATCGCTTATATCTTATATCTTCTCGGTCAGCTTCTGCACGACGCGGAAGTGGTTGAAAAACTCTTTGGCGAACACGCGGATCACGGTATAGGCCGGTATGGCGAACAGCATCCCCAGCACGCCGGCGATATACCCGGCCATCAGGATCACTATAAATATCTCCAGCGGGTGCGCCTTCACGGAGCTGGAGTAGATATAGGGCTGCAATATAATGTTGTCGATCAGCTGGAAGATGATGAACACGACGATCATCTGGAACAGGACGCTGCCCATGGGCACGCCGGGCACGGGGCTGAGCATGGCGATGACGCACCCGGCCAGCGCGCCGATCAGCGGCCCGATATAGGGGATCACGTTCAGTACGGCGGATATAACCCCGATCACCAGGGCGGTGTTGAATTCGAGGCCGATCAGGTAGAGCGGCAGGGTGATGCACACGAGTTTGACGAACATCTCGATGCAGATGCCGATAAAGTACCGGATCAGCAGGGTCGTGGCGGAGTCGAGCGCGCGCTTGATGTTGGCTTCGTATTTGGAGGGGAAGAGGATCACGACGCCTTCGAAGAAGAGCCGGTCGTCTTTGAGGAAGAAGTAGGTGATGAAGCTGACGGAGAAGACGGCGATCACCAGGTCGACGATCCACCCGGTCACGGAGGCGAGGGAGCTGCCGATATTGGCGGCGACGAACAAGGGGCCGACCTGGGTGTGGATGTATTCCCGGATGGAGAAATTGTTATCGGGCAGGAAGTTGTTGATGTACTCCTCGACGCGGGAGATGGGGTCGGACAGGGCGGTGGTGAGCTGGTCGATGTTGAAGGAGGAGAGCTGGTCGATTTTGTCGATCACCACGGGCACGAGGGTCACGGCCAGCACGTAGATGACCACGAGCATCACGGCAAGGGTCGCCATGGCGGCAAGCCACTGGGGAACGGCCCACGAGCGGATCCGGATGCGGCGCAGCAGGGTCACCAGGGGTTTCCCCATCAGCGAAAGGACGGCGGCAATCAGGATATAGAACACGATGGCCTGGAAGTACCAGACAAGATATCCGGCGACCAAAAGGCCTGCGCCGGCTGCGATCCATCGGTATATGGGACTCATCTTTTCCCTGCGGGGTTGTGTTTTCGTTCTATCTCGACCGGCCTGCATTGCTGCCGGCGGCCGATGCGCTGTGTTGGGGTGCGTTTTCGTTCTACCTCGACCGGCCTTTTTCGGTAAAAGGTTGGTTTCGTTCATTCTTCCGATCCGGCGCCGGGCCGGTACCGCCGGCATATTCGCCGTTCCGCGCCGGTCTCGGAAGCTTTACTCTACCGGATGACAGAAAAATAAGCCGGAGTCGGGTCTGCCGTTTTTACCTTCCCGGCAGCTTCACCCAAGGCGAAAGAGTTACCTTTATCACGGAAATTCAGTTTTTCGCTCACTCGGGTTCGGCGCGCCCCCCACGGGGCGGGGCGCCGCTGATGCGGGAACTTTGAAGTCTTAGGCGACCGTGAAGTCGCGCAGACGTGGCCTGTCTTACTATCTGTAACTACCCGATTCAGGCGTCCGGCGTTCCTTCCCGGAATGCGCTGTTCGTTCTCATATGTTCGGCCTGCGCGCTTCGGAGGTGGCGCCTACGGCGCCAGCGCGCAAGGCCGGCGATCCTAACGGATCGCGCTATTCGCTCACAGCCTTATCGCAACTTCGTGGCCCGGCAAAGGGGCCACCATTGGCACGAGGATTTTATAGCTTCCGGCGACCGAAAGGTCGCGTGTCCCGGAGCCATCCCCGGGCGAAGGGGCACAACCCTCGACAAGCTCGGACAGCCCCTCCGCTGGCTCCGGGACAAAAACACCTCCCGCGCCCAACGGCGAGCGCGCAACTGCCCTCCTACTCCTTCCGCGGCATCCGGGCCAGCAGAGTCCGCATGCCGGTGGTCTTCTCGCCCATCTCCACACACACCTCGCTCCCCAGCGGCAGGAACACGTCCACGCGCGAGCCGAACTTGATAAAGCCGCACTCGCGCCCCCGCTCCGCCTCCAGCCCGTCGTGGGAGTAGCTGACGATCCGCCGCGCCACGAACCCGGCGATCTGCCGGAACAATACCTTATGCCCGGCCCCCGTCCTGACCACGGTGGTGGTCCGCTCGTTGTCGGTGGACGACTTGGGGTGCCACGCCACGAGGAACCGCCCGTTGTGGTGGCGAAAATACTCCACCATCCCCGACACCGGGTACCAGTTGATATGGATATTCCAGATAGACATGAAGATAGAGACCTGTATCCGCTTCTCGGACAGGATCTCGTCCTCGTACACCTCTTCGATGGCCACTACGGTGCCGTCGGCCGGGGCCAATACGGCATACGGGTCGTCACCCAGATCCGCCGGCACGCTGCGCACGGGAACCCGGAAGAACCGGCACACGAAAAGCACTTTCAGCAGCACGGCCGCCACGATGGCGATGCTCAGCCACAAGGGCAGGAAACGTACGGCGGCCACGGCGGCCACAATGGCGATGAATGCACTGGTTGCGATGATCCGGCGTCCTTCCCGGTGTAAATATCTGCGCATCTGTGTCGTTTATGTCGTTCTTTCGTTGGTTCGGTATTCGTTCGCCCTTCCCCGCGCGGCCGCAGCAAGGTAAGGATTTATCCTAACAATCCGGCCAGCAGGATGCAGCCCCACGCCACGGGCACGGCCAGCAGCAAGGCGTCGAAACGGTCGAGCATGCCGCCGTGGCCCGGAATGATGCACCCGGAATCCTTGACGCCGACGCTCCGCTTGAATTTCGATTCGAGGAGGTCGCCGCCGGTCGCGGCCAGCCCCACGGCGATCCCGAACCCGGCCCATTTCAGCGAACCGAGCACGTGGTCGTCATAGGCCTGCGCCCCCCATGTGGCGGCAGCGCCGTCGAACTGTCCGCTCCAGTAGAGGGAGTACCACACCAGGGCAGTCCCCACTGCGAACAGCAGCCCTCCCGCAAACCCCTCCCACGTCTTCTTTGGCGAGATGACGGGGGCCATCTTATGCCGCCCGACGGTGCTCCCCACCAAGTAGGCCCCGGTGTCGGACATCCACACGACGGTCATCAGGGTGACCACCATCACGGGATCCATCAGCTGGATCAGCACGACGGCCTGCGCGATATACAACGTCCCGAAAAGGTACCACGCCGCTTTGCCGGAGACGGCATGCCGCCGCAGCAGCCGCCAGTATTCCCACACGGTCAGCACCCCCACCGCCGACCACAGAAAATAGAAAGTCCACCCCGGCACCCCCGTGGCGGGATCGTACCACGCCAGGGTCATTCCCACCATCACCAGCACCAGCACGATGCCGCTCAGGGCGCGTATAAGCAGTGATTTCGTTTTCATGGTCATTCTATTCCGGCCGGTTTTGAAGGTCGCCGCCGTCCGCGGTCTGCCGGGTTTCGTCCACGGCGTCGGGCAGCGTAGCCACGCGTTCGCCCTTCCCTTCTTCATCGTCCCCAGCGCCGGGGTTCACCGAGTCCAGCGGGTTCCGGGCCCCGGCCTGTCGTTTTCCGAATATCCGTTCGAGGTCTTCGGTGAAAATAACTTCCCGCTCCAACAGCAATTCGGCTAATTTCCGCAGCCCCTCCCGGTTCTCGGCGAGTATCTTCTTGGCCAGCGCGTAGCACTCCTCGATCAAAGCGTTGACCTCTTTGTCAATGAGCTGCGCGGTCTGCTCGCTGTAAGGCTTGCCGATCATCATCTCGCTCTGGCCGGTGCTGTCATAAAAACTCCGGTTGCCGATCTCGCTGCTCATCCCGTAATAAGCGACCATGGCATAGGCCTGTTTCGTCGTCCGTTCGAGGTCGTTCAGGGCCCCCGACGATATTTCGCCGAAGGGCGGCTCTTCGGACGCACGCCCCCCCCGCGAGGCCGCCAGCTCGTGGGTGGTCGGCTCGCGGGTGGGGCTCGGCCGGGGGGCCGGGG
>JAJBVQ010000081.1 GCA_020859745.1 Rikenellaceae bacterium | reverse complement strand
CCCCCCCCCCCCGGCCCGTTCGCCGACGCGATACGGCACGCCATTACCAAAATCTCGCACCTTCATTTCACCTCCACCGAATCATACAGACAACGCGTCATTCAGTTGGGGGAAAATCCCGCCACGGTGTATAACGTGGGGGCCATCGGGGTGGACAATATCCGGCGGATACCGCTGTGGGACAAGGCCCGGACCGAGGAGAGCCTCGGCGGCTTCACTGTCGACCGGGAGACACTGCTGGTGACCTACCATCCGGTGACCTTGGAAAATGATACTGCCGAGTCTCAGATAACAACCCTGTTGGATGCTTTGGATCATACGATGACCGCGCATCCGGGGGTGCGGGTTATCTTCACGATGCCCAATTCGGATACCGGGAGCGCGGTGATCGCCCAAAAAATCGAACAGTGGTGCGCCGCCCCGGGCCGGAAAGCGAGGTGCGTATGGTTCACATCGTTGGGGTTGAAAAGGTATTTATCCGTATTGCAATACATCGGCGGGGTGGTGGGGAACTCCAGCAGCGGGATCCTTGAGGTGCCGAGCTTCCATATCCCGACCCTCGATATCGGCGACCGGCAACGGGGGCGGATCGCGGCGGCCTCGGTGGTGCATTGTGCGCCGGACAGGGGGGAGATAATTGAAAAATTATCTTTACTTTTATCCAATAAAATCGATGCCTCCGGGCCGAACCCGTACGAATCGGCGGACACCGCGCAACGCATATACCGGACGCTCAAAGAACGCCTGACCGAAGGTATTCCGGTGCAGAAGCATTTTTACGACCAGCCGGCAACCCTGAAATGAGAGATATTCAAAAACATATAATTCCCCTGACTGCCACGGTATTGGACGCGATACGGATGCTGAACGAAATCTCGGCAGACTTGTCGCTGACCCTGTTCGTGGTCGATCCGGACCGGGAGGGGCGGATGGTGGGAACGGTGACCGACGGGGATATACGGCGCGCCGTTTCCGGGGGATGCGGGCTGGAATGTCCCGTCGTCGATGCGATGAACCCTTCGTTTACTGCCATTCCGGACGGGAATATCGACATCACCACCCTCAAACGGATCAAAGAGCTGCAAATCAAACTCGTCCCGATCCTGGACCGGGAGGGGAGGATCGTGCGCGTGCTCAGTTTTGCGGGGGGGCGGTCGTTCCTGCCCATCGACGCGGTGCTGATGGCGGGCGGCAAGGGGGAGCGGCTCCGACCCCTGACCCTGACCACGCCCAAACCGCTTTTACCCGTGGGCGGGAAGCCCATTATCGACTACAATATCGAGAACCTCTTACGGCATGGGGTGGAGCATATCAACGTGACGGTCAACTACCTGGCGGAACAGCTGGAGGCGCATTTCGCGCAGCCGGTCGGTCCCGATTCCACGCGGGTGCGGTGCGTGCGCGAACCGCAGTACCTGGGAACCATGGGGTCGATCAAGTTTGTGCCGGAGTGGCATAACGACACCATACTGGTGATGAACTCCGACCTGTTCACCAATATCGATCTGGAAGACTTCTACCTGCATTTCAAAAAACATCAAGCGGACATGAGCGTGGCCGCCGTGCCGTACAATGTGAGTGTGCCGTACGGCATTTTCGACATCGAGAACACGCGCGAGATCACCGGGATCAGGGAGAAGCCCAACTACCACTATTATGCCAACGCGGGGATCTACCTGCTCCGGCGTGAGGTGCTGGAGCATATTCCGGACGGCCTCTTTTACAACGCCACGGATTTGATGGAGACCCTGATCGCGCAGTGCCGGCGCGTGATCCGGTTTCCGATGTCGGGCTACTGGGTCGATATCGGGAAGCCGGACGACTTCCGCAAGGTGCAGGAGTTGGCGCAGCATATGAATAAAAAATGACCGGGATGAAAGTACTCGCCATTATACCCGCGCGCGGCGGCAGCAAAGGGCTGCCGGGGAAAAACATACGTCCGCTGCTGGGCAAACCGCTGATCGGCTGGACCATCGAGCAGGCCAGGGCCAGCCGGTATATTACCGATATATTCGTATCGACCGACTCGCAGAAGATCGCCGATGTTGCGGAGACTTTCGGCGTGTCCGTGCCGGAACTGCGTCCGGCGGAGCTGGCCGGCGACACGGCACCGTCCTCGGGGTTTGTGGTCTACACCATTGAGAAACTCCGCCGGGAGGGGAAAGAGTTCGACTATATCATCCTGTTGGAACCGACTTCGCCGCTGCGCGAGACCGAAGACATAGACCGGGCGATCGAACTGCTCGACAGCCGTCCCGACGCCGACAGCGCAGTGGGCGTATGTGCGGCCGAATGCGCGCACCCCGCGTTCATGGTCCGCCGCAACGGGCAGGGGCTGCTGGTGCCCTATCAGGAAGAGATGAAAACCCTTCGCCGGCAGGAGATCGGCGAAGTATACTACTTCGAAGGAACGGTTTACGTTACCCGCCCCGATGCGTACCTGCAAAAACAGACCTTCTACCACGACAAGACCCTGCCCTATATAGTGCCCAAAAGCCGGGCATTCGAAGTGGACGATCTCGAGGACTGGTTTATTATCGAATCGATCTTAAAAAACAAAATAAGATAACGTTATGAAAAACTACAGCCAGCGACTCCACGAGGCGATTCCCGGGGGAGCCCACACCTATTCGCGGGGCGACGACCAATATCCGGCCAATGCACCTCAAATCCTCGAACGCGGCGAAGGGGCGTACGTTTATACCCCGGAAGGCGAAAAATTCCTCGACTACGGGATGGCCCTGCGGGCTGTGACCCTGGGCTATGCCGAGCCGACGGTAGCCGCGGCGGCCATCAAGCAGATCCGCTTCGGGAACAACCTGACCCGGCCGTCACTGATCGAACTTCAGGCGGCGGAGCTGATGTGCGAGCTGTTTCCGGCGGTCGAGATGGTGAAATTCGCCAAAAACGGTTCGACCGTTACCACTGCCGCACTCAAGGTAGCACGCGGATATACAGGCCGGAAATACATTGCCCGGTGTATAGACCACCCGTTCTTCTCCTACGACGACTGGTTTATCGGCGACACGCCTCTCACCCGGGGGATTCCGGAAGAGCACCACTCGTTGACCCTGAATTTCAAGTACAATGATATAGCATCGGTGAAGGCCCTTTTCGACCGGTACCCCGGCCAGATCGCCGGGCTGATCCTCGAACCGGCCGCCGGCGAACACCCCAAAGACAACTTCCTGCACAAAGTGCAGGCCCTGTGCAAGGAGAACGGGACCGTATTTATTCTGGACGAAATGATCACCGGCTTCCGGTGGGATTTGCAGGGGGCCCAGAAATACTACGACATTCAGCCGGACCTGTGCACCTTCGGGAAAGGTATGGCTAACGGCTTTTCGGTAGCCGCGCTGGGCGGCAAGCGCGAGATTATGAACGTGGGGGGCATTCTGGAAGAGGGGGCCGAGCGGCTGTTCCTGATCTCCACTACACATGGGGCGGAGATGTGCGGACTGGGGGCTTTTGTGGAGACCATCAAATTCTACAAGGAACACCAGGTGACGGCGCACTTGTGGAGTTACGGGCAGCGGCTGATCGACGGGGTGAACGCCATTGCCGGGGAACTCGGGATTGAAAAAGAGTTCGAGTTCTGCGGCGTACCCTGCTCGCCGGGATATGCCACCCGGGACCGGGAGGGGAACGTTTCCCTGCCGCTACGCACCCTGTTCTCGCAGGAGATGATTAAAAACGGCGTGCTGATGCCTTGGGTCGCCTTGAGCTATGCCCACGGCGACAAAGAGCTTGAAATGACCTTCGGGGCGGTGCGCAAAGCGTTGGAAGTATACAAAAAAGCGTTGGACGAAGGGGTGGACAAATACCTGGTCGGGAATGCTATTAAGCCGGTATTCCGAAAATTCAACTAAATGAAACTCGAAGGAAAAATCATACTGGTCACCGGCGGAGGCGGGCTGATCGGACGGGAAGTCGTACGGGAGTGCCGCGAAAGCGGCGCTACCGTTATTAACGTGGACTATGCCGCAAACCGCTGGGGCGAGACCCCGGACATTACAGCCGATGTGACCGATCCTACAGTTATTGAGCAGCTTGTCGAAGACATCCGTGCAAAATACGGGCGGATCGACGGGCTGGTCAACGGGGCATATCCGAGAACGGCGGACTGGGGCCTCAAATTCGAGGAGGTGCCCTACGAAAGCTGGCAGAAAAACGTGGATATGCAGCTCAACGCCGTATTCCTCCTTTGTCAGAAGGTGTTGGCCGTGATGAAAGAGCAGGGCTCCGGCTCTATCGTTAATTTCGGCTCGATTTACGGCGTGGTGGGCAACGATTTTACCATTTACGAGGGCTACGGGGGGACTTCACCGCTGGCATACAACGCTATTAAAGGCGGAATTATCAACTTCACCCGCGCCTTGGCCTCGTATTTCGGGAAATACGGCATCCGGGTGAACTGCGTGTCGCCGGGCGGCGTGTTCGACAACCAGAACCCGAGTTTCGTGGAGGCTTATTGCCGCAAATCGCCGCTCAAACGGATGGCGCGCCCCGAGGAGATGGCTCCCGGCGTGGCGTTTCTGCTGTCCGACGAATCGAGCTTTATCACCGGCCACAATTTAATGATCGACGGCGGATGGACGGCTATTTGACGGCACAGTTATGAACGTACTGTTTTTTCATACGCCCCACCCCCGGCTCAACTTAATCAGCCAGATTGAGCTGGAGATTATGCTGAACCACCTGCAACAGGGTGATACGGTACATGTGGTGCGTTGCGCCCGCGGACAAACGCTGGAGCGATGCGTTACGAACCACCAAGGGCGGAAGTATTACTGCTATGCGTGTACCAAGACGCAGGACAAGATGTACCAAATTGCCCGAAAGCACGGCAACCTGGTGCTGCACGACTATGCGCCCAAGCAACCCACGGGCGACTTTCCGGGCTTCGATACCATAGCCGCCCTTCAAAGCTACCGCTACAAAGGAGTGAACGTGGGCAGCGGAGCGGCTTCGGTGGTCATTTCGTTGCTGCGCGACCACGGGTTCGACCCCGCTGAAAAACGGGCAATGGTGGTGGACGAGCTTGCCCTGATGAGGCAGGTGGTCGATACGCTCGATGTATTGTCTGCCCGACTCAAGCCCGGTATGATCTATGTATTCAACGGGCGCATGTCGCAGTATGCGGCCGTAGTGCAGTGGTGCCGTACGCACGAACAACCTTTCCGGGTTTATGAGTTTACATCGCGCCGCGAACAATACCACATCGTACACAACACCATTCCGCACGATGTAGACTACGAAGCAGCCGATATCGAAACGCATTGGAACAACCCCCAAGTCTCCTTGGAGGAGAAAACGGCCGTCGGCAGTGAGTTTTACGAAAACACCCGCCGCGGCGTTGCCATGCTCGAAGAGAGCTTTGTTACGGCACAAAAAACAGGCAAATTGCCTCCGTTCGACCCCCAAAAGGAGGTGATTACCTTCTTCAACTCCTCGATCGACGAATACGCCTCGGTTCCGGGTTGGGAAAAGTATGTCTACCTGTTTGAAGACGAAACCGATGCAATCGTTCAGATTTGTACGCACTACCGGAACGACCCGACCAAACAGTTTGTTTTGCGGGTGCACCCGAACCTCAAGTATTTGGACAATACCCAGACACGCAATTTAAAACGACTTGAGGAATTGAAAAATTTGATCGTTATTCCGCCTACATCGCCCGTGTCGAGCTATACGTTGCTCGATCGGTCGGATAAGGTTGTTACGTTCGGCTCGACGCTGGGCATTGAGGCCACCTATTTCGGCAAGGCTTCGATTTTACTCGGCCTCTGCTTTTTTCGCGACCTGGACGCAGCCTATACCCCCACGGACCGGGCGGAACTCTATCGGTGGCTCGACGACCGCAGCCTGCCGGCCAAGCCGCAGGTCAACGCCGTCAAATACGGATACTGGTGGGTGTCGTTCGGCGAATGGTTTGCCCATCGCCAGCGTACTTATCGGCTGGAGGAGCTCGAATTGACCCCGGCCGAGAAAGTAGGGGTAGTGTGGCGCAAAATAGCATCGGCCGAGATCCCTGCCCGTGTCTATAAACTGTTCAAACCGACTACCTACCGCAAGCTCAAAGACAAGCGATTCCGACAGGCGCTGGCCAAAGAATTTATGCCATGGAACAAAAGATAGTATCGACCTTTATGTTCAGCGAGCCACACGAAGACAATTTGTTGTGGCTCAAGTTTAATGTGGAAGATCCATTTATAGACCAGTGGGTGATTACCGAGTCTTCCTATACGTTTCAAGGCAAACACAAACCGATCCATATCCACGACGTGTTGTCGCAGGACCGTTTTACGCCTTTTCGCCACAAAATCCACGTGATTGAACTGGACCGGAACACCAATTTCGAATATGAAATCGGATTCAAGGAGCTGTTGAAACGCAAGGTCAAACGCTGGTTGAACGAACACAAAGGCCGGGACTACGAATTGGTACCATATGCCGAACATGCGGGGTTTCACGCCGAAATCACGCAGCGCCAGGCATGTGTGGCGTATCTTCGAGCGCACTATTCGCCCCGGGATATCGTCATTGCGTGCGATGCGGATGAAATTTTCGACTTCAACGAGGGGAAGATCGAGCTTCTGGAGCAGATGCTCGCCGCACACCCCACGCCGTTCTATATCCGCCGGCTGATCTTTTGCTACGACTACGACAATCAAACAGAGCGAATAAGATATGTTCCTATTGCTCGTTTGAAAGATTTTGAAAAACGGACGGTTCAGTCTGTTAAACATCCTGGCATTCAAAATATTGCAGAAGTAAAATGCGAGAAGACGTTAGTGTTTGAGTACACGTTTTGCTTTTCGAAAGAGGCGATCGCCAGAAAATTAGCCTCCTTTGCCCACGTAACCGATTTGGACGAACGGGCCCTCGATTTTTGCTTGGCCAACAACGTGTCGCTTATCAATCCCGGCAAAATCGGCGAAAAGTACCGGGCCGATAAAGAGAATTTCTATACCACGGTGGAGCTGGATGCGCACAATGCCCCCGCTTTTCTGCGCCGGAATGCCGATCGTTTGAAAACAGGTGTCGTTTCGCCCGACTATTTAGCCAACCGCAAACAGAACCGCCTTGAGCAATAATATAATCAACCAAAGCCTGAAGACCTCGGTTGTCAATTATATCGGGATCGTACTGGGTGCGGTTTTTACGCTCTATGTCTCTCCTCGGTTCCTGCCGACCGAATACAACGGCCTGTACAGGCTGTTGGTGGAATATGCAACCGTAGCCGGGGCATACTTTCATTTCGGTATGCCGACGATCATCAACAAGTATTTTCACCGAATATTTGACGGCAGCGGCCGATCGACCAAAGGATTCGATTTTATTGTGGTCCTGGTTCCCATTATCGCCATCGGTGCGTTGGGGGTGCTGTTGGCTCTGTTTCGCAAGCCGGTGGCCGGTTTTTTGGCTTCGGCCAACGACTACGACCTGATCTTCAGGTATATCCTGTATATCATTCCGCTTGTCGTTACGAGTGCCTATTCTTTGCTGATCGAGGCCTATACGGCCATGTTGGGCAACATTGTCAAGGTCAACTTTTACCGCAATGTGCTGGTCAAGCTCTTCAACATTGCCTCGGTGGTGGTCTATGCCCTGACGCTTAATTTTACATTGACCCTGGTGATCATAGCCTTCGGGTCGTTGCTCAGTATCACCTTGTCGTTCATCAACCTGGGGCGTTTGAAGCAATGGGCATTCGATTTCCGTCCCAGTTTGGAGTTTTTGCGGGCGCGGGGGCTGGTGGCCGATTTTTTCAAGTATGCGGCCTATCTGATGGTGGGTAATCTGACGCTCTTTCTGGTGACCAAGATCGACGTCTTTTTTGTGGGTAAGCTCACCAACCTGTCGGAGGTGGCCTACTATACCACGGCGATGTTTTTCATTGTCTTTATTTCGGTTCCCTATCAAGCGGTACTCAATATATCGTTTCCCCACGTTTCCAAAGCCTTTGTTTCGGGCAATATGGCCGAAATTCGCACGACGTTGACCAACAACGCTTTGTTCGGTTTTACGATGGCGCTGTTTATCGGCTTGGCTTTGTGGATCAATATTGATTTCGTTTACGCCGTTATGCCCAAGGGTAACCTCTATTCGGCGGGGAAGTATGTCTTTCTGATTTTGGCCGCGGGTAAGATCATCGACACGTCGATCGGTAGTCTGGGCCAATTGATTACCGTCTCGAAGTGGTATGTATTTTCGCTCTATTTTTCGGTTTTTATTTCGGTAATCAGCCTCACGCTGGGTTACTTTATGACTGTCAAGTGGGGGATCTACGGCACGGCGACGGCTGTGGCCATTTGCAATCTGATCAACGTGGGGTATCAGCTGGCGCTTGCCCGCTGGAAACTGAAAGTTACGCCCTACGACCGCAAGTTTCTGTATGTCCTGTTGTTGGTAATTCCGGTATGCGGAATCAGTTTGCTCGCCGATTGGCTGGCGGGCAATATCTGGGTGAGTGCGGTGGTGAAAACGGTGTTGTCTGCGATTATTTTTTTCGGGGCGATCTATCGTTTTGGACTCAGCCCCGAAATTACGGTCATCATTGATCGGTTAGTCAAGAAGTAATGAACGATTACCTATATATTATCTTCTATATTCTGGGGTTGGTTGCTTTGGTTGGCATAGTGACGAACTTTCGGCAAAAAGGCTCTTATCTGGTAACTTATCTGGGGTTTTTGCTGCTGTTCTTTTTGTTGTCGTTTTTGCGGTGGGAACGCGGGGCGGATTGGACGGCCTATCAGGGAATGTACGATAAAATAAGTTCGCTGTCAGATGCTACCGCTTTCGGTGACAGTTTCGAAACCGGTTACAAATATCTTGCCGGCATCGTGCATGCCGTTTTTGACAGTTATACGGTTTTCCTGTTCGTTCAGGCTTGCATCATCACATTCTGTATGGGGCGCACTATTTGGCGGTACAGCCCCAGTCCTATCTTTTCACTGTTCGTTTACTTCGCACTGATTTTTGCCAATATCTTTTTCGTTCGGCAGTATGTGGCCATAGCCATCACGATGTTCGCTTTTACGTACATCGTACAGCGGCGGTTCTGGAAGTTTGCGCTTTGCGTGCTGGTGGCGATGCAGTTTCATTCGTCTGCCTTAATCTTTTTACTGGCCTATCCGCTCTACAAATGGAGGTTTAGTACCCCGCAGCTGATATGGAGTTTGGCGCTCTCTATCTTGCTCTCGCTGTTGCTTTCGCGCGTGATGCTGACCCTGTTCGGTTCGATGGGGGGCTTTGTGGGCGATAAAATTGCCAATTACCTGGGTGCAACGGAAGGCGGTTCGGGCAGTATGAAGTTGCCCACGCTGGCCGACCTGGCTTTTGGGTTACTCAGCCGGGTATTTATGGTGGTATCCGTACTCTTTTTTCTGGGTAAATCGAGATTAAAAGACGTACGTTTGAACGGGATCGTCAATTTCTACCTGTTCGGAATCGTACTCTATAGTTTTACCGCTCCGATCAGTTTGGCGTTGGTTCGGATCGTCAACTACTACGACTTTTTTATGATCTTGCTCCTGCCCTATATTTTGTACGTACCCGGACGCCTGTTGAATCGCTTTTTGCTGGCCCTGATTTTTTCGTTATATTTATTTACCCGGTTTATGAGTTTGAACAACCAATATTCTGGCGAGGGATACGCTTCGCCGTTTTCGCCGTATAAATCAATATTCGACAAACAGGAACAGGTGGACGGGGTATACTAACCCTTAATGTATGAGAATAGCATTTATTCATTTGGGGATCGACGGTGCCGGCCCTTTGTATTCGTTCGAAATGGCCGCCGAATCGGTGCGCCAAGGGTACGACTTGCTGGCAATTGTTTCGCGCCACACCGACAATATCGGCCGGTGGCGGGAATTGGCACGGCATCATCCGAATGCCGCATTGCTGGAAATCAACGGATTTACCTCGAAAAAAGATTTGATACCGAAGACGCTTGCCCTCAAGCCGTTTTTTCAAATACGCAAAGCGATTCGCAACCACCGATCCGAAGTGCTTTACGCTCCGATGACCGATTTGTGGCAGCCGCTGGTATTTAAATTCTTCGTGCCGCGCGGCGTTCTGCGAATCAAAACCGTACACGACATGAATCCCCATCCGGGCGAAAACGGACGACTGTTGCGTTGGTACCACAGTTTTGTGTTCCGCAATACGGACAAAATCGTTACGCTCAGTTCGGTGTTTGTTCCTCAGCTCGAAGCAAGGGGCTTTGCCCGAAAGGATATCATTGTGATCCCCCACGCCAATTTTAGCCTCTACAACCCCAACCGCCAACAGCCGGGCGCGAATTCCGGGGAACCAAAATACAACGTTTTGTTTTTTGGCCGGATCCTCCGGTACAAAGGGCTGGAGGTACTGCTCGAAGCAATGCCCGCGGCGATAGAGGCGCACCCGAGGCTCCGTTTGATAATCGCAGGCAGCGGCGACATTACTCCCTATGCCCGACAGATCGAAGCGCTGGGTTCCCACGTCGAACTGCACAACCGTCGGATCGAAGACCAAGAGATCGCCTCGTTTTTCGAACGGTGCGGTTTGGTGGCATTGCCCTATACCGAAGCGTCTCAGTCGGGGGTGATCCCCACCGCCTTCAGCTTCGCCAAACCGGTTGTAGCCACTCGTTTGGGAGGCATACCCGAACAATTATCTTCGGGCGGCGGCGTGTTGGTCGAACCCAACGACGTGCAGGGACTGGCTCAAGCCATCGTGGCCCTGTACAACGACCCCCAACGGCTCGAACAACTTTCCGAACAGGCGTGGACGATCGCGCAAACCGAAATGAGCTGGGAGGCTTCGGTCGACAAACTGATTAAAGGCATCACACGATGAACATTACATACCTGATCACCGGCCTGGGCCTGGGTGGGGCAGAGGTGGTGACGATCAATTTGGCCAACCTGATGGTGGAACAGGGCCATCGGGTCCAGTTCATCTATCTCAACGGCGACAACCAACATTCCGAACGCATCCACCCGGCCATAGCATGTTTCGGACTCGATATGCACAAATCGCCGTGGGGTTTGGTCCGGGCGTTGTTCAAGGCCCGTCGGTCGGTGCGTCGTTTCGGTCCCGACGTGGTACACGCCCAGATGTTCCACGCCAATATCTTTGTGCGTTTGCTACGCTTGATCACTCGAATCAAGGTGGTGGTTTGCAGCGAGCACAGTTACGATATCGGCGGACGACTCCGTATGCGGATTTATCGGTATACCGATTTTTTGAGCGACATCAACACCAATGTATCGCGTGAGGCAACCGAACGTTTTGTCCGCGAAAAGGCGTTCCGCCGTAAAAACAGCACCACGATGTACAACGGGATCGAGTGCCGGAAATTCGCACACGATTCCGACCGCGCCGCCGCCGTCAGGACGTTGTACGGCATTGCCGACGACGAGATCTTACTACTGAATGCGGGGCGGCTGACGGCAGCCAAAAACCAAGCCAACCTGTTGCGCGCGTTTGCCTGGGCACACGAACGAAACCCGAAGCTGCGCCTGGTGGTGATCGGCAAAGGCGAACTGCGCGATACGTTACAGCAACAGATCGAACAACTGGGCATAAGCTCTTGCGCGGTTTTGGCAGGAGCGCACACCAACGTGGCGGACTACTACGGTGCGGCCGACGTGTTTGTGATGTCATCCGATTGGGAGGGTATGCCGATGACCATTTTGGAGGCGATGGCTTCGGGCTGCCCCATTGTAACGACCGATGCGGGAGGGGCAGACGAAACGGTGGCCGATCGGCGGTGGATAGTACCCACAGGCGAAAGCCAACAGTTGGGTGAATGCTTGTTGCGTATGGCGGAACTTTCCGCTCAGGAGCGTCGGACGATCGGCGAACGCAACCTCGAAGCGAGCCGGGCATTCGATTTTTCGGTCGTAGGCCGCAGATGGGAAGAACTATACAGAAGCGGCAAGCTCTGAATAAGTTCGGATCACCGACCGTTCGTCGAATACCTGTTCGGCTAATAGACGGCTTTGTCTGGCCATTTTTGCGCGTTGCCCGGGTGAAAGAGCCAAAAAGCGACGGCACGCTTCGGTCAGCGAAGCGGCGTCTTTGGGCGCGCACAAAAACCCGTTTGCCCCATCTCGCACCGTTTCCCGGCATCCGGCAATGTCGGAGGCCACTATCGGCCGTCCAAAAGCCAACGCTTCCATCAACACCCTCGACAACCCTTCGTGGTAGTAGGACGGCAACACGATACAGTCGGCCTGCGCCGCTTGCGACAGGACATCGGGCGAAAATTCGATATACCGGATCACCCCCCGCGCCGCATCCGCCTCTACGACCGACCGCGGCACCGCCGCCGGATGCGAGTCAATAGGCCCCATGATACGGAACTCCGCCCGCCCCCGCAGCGCTTCGGCCGCAGCCACATATTCGGCATACCCTTTTTCGTACAACAGGCGGCAGATCATCAAAAAAACCGGACGCTCGTTCGACGGCATCGGCTGGGGGGCGAATTTCGACAAATCCACGCCTTCGCCCCCTTCGAGCCACACTAATTTATCCGGCGCAACTACCTTGCGTTCCAACAACGTGTCGCGGTTGGCCCGATTGAGCACCATCACCTTTTGAGGGTAACGCATTGCGTACTTATACATCGCCCGCGCCACCCCGGCGCCGATCCCGTTTTCGGAATACACATGCCCCAGCCCCGCGATCATCGCCGAAGAGCGAATCCCCAACGACCTGGCCGCTAATGTGCCGTAAATATTGGGCTTGATCGTGTAGTGGAATATATAGTCCGGACGCTCGGCTCGGTAGATGCGCTTGAGTGCCTTGTAGTAGGCCAAATCGGCAAATACGTTGGTTCCCGTGCGCGACAGTTCGACCGGAATGTATTTTGCCCCGCCCGGCAGCTCCTCCAAATCACACATAGGGTCGGTGGGAGCCACCAGCACCACCTCGAACCCGCTGCGAATCATATACTCGATAACCCCCCTGCGGAAATTAAGCAGTCCCCACAATGTATTGTCGGAGAATAGGATTTTTTTCAGCTTCATCTGGCAAAGGTACACTCTTTCCGGTTAATCTGTTTCGTATTAAGGCCGCATCGGACCTTCGGCACTTCGGGACCAGTAAGACCGGAGGTTCCTGAATATGCCGCGCCGGCAGCTTCCTGACCGTTTCAGGCACAACTCCTGTATTACACTGTGAGAAATACCTTTTGGCCCCGAGCTTCAGATTAAGATTTAACGGATCTTTGCGTCAGGTATGAAGTCAGCTGTCCCGATAAGCGTTTTAATCCGATGCTTCGTAATACTATTTGATACCATTTCTTATAATAACTAATATACAATAATGTGTAATCCATCTCATTCAGTAACCGTTTGTCGCTTCCTTCCCAGGCTTCCTTGAGCCCGTTGAGTACCCTTTCGGTCAAGGCATAATAATATGGAAAGTTGCGCAGTTCGAAAGCGACGGCCATCTGTCGGTCGGTCCAGGTGGATTTACTTTCCTCGTCGGGTTGCACCAGCTCTTTGACGAGTCGGTGATAGGTGCGGAATCGGGTGTCTTTTTGTTGTATTCGCTTGTTGGCTATAAACTGGTATAAAGGAAGAATCACTCCGAAAAATGATATGACGATTCCTGCCAGCGAGAACCAGAAAGTTTCGTTGCTCATGATAGGGTTCATAATCCGGGTTACATCTTGGAATCGAGGTTGAGCCCTTTTTCCTCGTGGTCGAAGTTTTTCAGGAAACTTTTCATGATCGACACGACCTCCGCCTTGGTGGTGCCGGGTTTGGCGAAGGCGGCGGTCAGGGTCCCGAACAGGGCGTCGATCTCGCCCATCGGCCGCGGCTGCACGCCGGTCACTACGCCCAATGCGCTGTGTCGCGCCATGTCCGTGGTTTCGCTGTCGGTGAAGAACTCTTCGTAGGGCTTCTCACCGGTGGTGTTGCTCCCGGAGTAGTAAACCGGGTATTCCCGGTCGCCGTCGCCGAGCCGCGCGGCCATAGCGACGGCCTCTTGTTCCGAACTGCATTCGACGGCCCGGTAGCCCATAGCGGTCAGCAAATCGGTGGCAATGGCCGAGAAGGTCTTGACCTGTTCCTTCCCGAGTTTCGGGAAGTAGATCTCGCCGCTGCGGCCCAGCATGCAGGCCAGCATGCAGATCTCCCCGCTCTCGTCGGGCGAGACGAAATACCGGGTCACGTCATTCGGCGCCGAGAGCGGCTGCCGCCGCGCGATGCGCTGCATCCATCCGTCGGGCAGGCTGCCGTTGCTGAACGCGACGTTGGCAAAGCGTGCGGTGGTCACGGGAAATTTACGGGAGTAGGCCATGATCATGTCCTCCATGATCTTCTTGCTGCCGCCCATAATATTGACCGGGTTCGCGGCCTTGTCGGTCGAGACGCAGAAGTAGTGCCGCGGGGGGAACTCTTCGAGCAGGGTCAGCAGTTTCCGGGCGCGGAGCACGTTGTTTTCGAGCAGCGCCTCGACGGAGTAGACGTCTTTCTCCGACCGCACATGCTTGTGGGCCGAGAAGTTGGCGACTATATCGAATCCGCCCCGGCTGCGGAACATTTTGTCGAAGACGGGGTCGTTGAAGTTCATCGGGTAGGTCACATATTCGGCCGGCACGTATCCGCCGGGGGTGGAGCGCAGGTCGCGGGTGAGTTCGGTGAGTCCGTTCTCGTTGATGTCCACGACAGTCAGCGACGCGGGCCGAAAGGGCAGGATGGCCCGTATAAACGAGGAGCCGATGGTCCCGGCGCCCCCGATCACAAGCACGCTTTTGCCTTCGATCTCACCGGTGAGGCGTTCCCGGTTGGCTTCGATGTCGGCCGCGAACATGGAGGCCTGGCGGCCGGTAACTTTGTCTTTTATGAATTGGGTAAGGTGGAACATAATTGTTATTTTTTACATGGTCAGGTACAGAGGCTTTTCTCTCTCCGTAATGGATATTTCAGTCATAGGAGCTTTTATCCGTTTCGGTTACTCCAACTGTATCTTGTAAGTCCGGTAAATATCACACCGGGTATTGCGGGGTAAAAAGGAGGACTCCCACTGAATGGCATCGGTCCCCGGAATGAACTCACAGGTGTACTGCTGTACAGGCCAGCAGCCCAGGACGTTGCCGTTGCTTTGCAGGTAGGCCGATCCCATATAAGATGAGAATTTTTTGTCGGGAGTGTGAAAATTCCAAACTTTCTCGATCGTTCGACCGGCATCATCGACTTTGAAACTTACTATTCTGGAATACCTCGCCGAAGGGTCGGCGTCCTGGTAAGGCTCGTTATGGTTGTCGAAGATCATGACATCCCCCGTAGGCAGCAACGTACAACTATGTTGTCCGATATTCCACTCTTCTGCCGCATTGGGAAAGTTCAGGGGGGTAAGCAGCCGATCCCGGCATTCGGGTACAAGGTCTCCGATAAAAAGATGGGGAGTCATCATCCAAATGACCCGATGGGTATCCCGGCTGATTTTGACGACTCCCTGGTTGCGCATGGATACGATAAAGCAGTTGTCGTCTTTCGAATAGGCGATCGCGTTGGTGTGGATGATGTCGTCCGGGTCATTGCTCAGCAATTGCCTCGTGCGGGTAACCAATGGCCGCAGGTCTATTTCGTTGCTGAATGTGCCGCTGGGGATGTCGTATTCGATAAGCCCGTATTGGTCGGTAGACCGGCCCGGAACAGGAACACCGGCCAATCCGAATGCCAGGGTATTATCATCAATGTTGATCACTTCATGATGGAGGGGCTTTCCGTCCGGGAAATTTTGCGTTAGCAGAATCTCTCCCGTGTAGTCCATAATTTCGAATTTCTCGGTATTATGGATGGCGGCAAGGGCTTTGCGGCCTTGGTAGCTGATGGGAATGAACGTATAGACGCCCGGGCGGTTGTAGATCATGCGTACCTTGCCCCACTGGTCGTAGCCGACGGGGCTGTTGGCGTCGAAGGGGACGATCGCCGGGCGGGGCCATATGTCGATGTTTATGTCGTTCGAGGCCGCCAGGTAAAATTCATCCGGGGCGTTGCGGAATCCGGCCGCGAAACGAGTCTGAATTGTAATATCCTGATAATATGGCAGGTTACAGTATATCTGTTCCGACATCAGCAAACGGGCCCCGTTGGCATGGGTCAGCTCGATCTCTATTTGATTGTCGGAGCGGTTGTAAAGTCCCAATACGGGGATCGTATGGGATGCCTGCGCCGGATAGGTTCTGACGATGTCGTTGTCGTTCTGCCCCTTGAGCGTTACCCGGACTGCTGCGGGAGCCGGATGCGCCAGGCGTATCTCTGCGCTTAACGGATTGACATTGTTCGGATCTTTTTGTACAGAATAATCCGTTATAAATTCCGAGCGGTTGAGCAGGGCTACTTGTACGGCTTCCTGCGGAATGCTTTTGCCCTGCGTCCGGCTGAACCGGGTCGTTAACGTTAAGGATGTCATGCCGTTCGCGGAAATAGCATCCTGGGCCGCAGACCAGGCGCCCCCCGGTTGACGGCGGCGATTCTTCCGTTTTCGTCGGGAATGCCGACCGTGTATTGTATCTCTTCGGGTTGCTGTCGGAATGTGAAAGAATAGGAGGCGATCCGGTCGACACATTCCGGATGCTCGCTGGCAAAAGGGGTTCGAATAATGGATTCGATATAAGGGATATCGGATTCCCGCAGCGACAATACATCTCCGGACTCGAAGGTATTAACTTGTTTTACGTCCGTTATGGTTTCCCCGGATGTTTGGTTCTGGTATACGATCAGGGTATCGCACACCGGAGAATGCCTGAGTCGGAAGATAATATATTCTTTAGGACGCCGGTTGCCGATGTTTCCGTCTGCGGTGACGTTCATACAGACAGTGCCTTTCCCGCTCTTCGGATCCAAAGTAATGCCGGCCGGAGCGGTGCTGAAAGCCTCCCATTCGCCATCGGAGGATATTTCAACCGTTTGCCGACCGCCGTCGCAGGGAAAAAGCAATGAACTTCGGGATAAATGAATCCGGGAGGCACTGGCATCCTGCTTTTGGCAACTTGTATGCATACACCATATGAATGCAAAGCATACGAACAGGATTTTTCTGCGAATATTCATAATCTCGGGCTAATACCGTGTCGCCCGGGTTGATCCGGGGCCTCTGCGCAAAGGTATTGAAAATTTCGTTATCTCCTTTTTACACAGGTCGCGGAGCAGAAATCCCAAAGCTCTGTTCCGGCTTAGCCAGGTTTCGTAATAACGAGCTAATCGAGATACTTATTCCGGAATGCCGTTTGGCCGGCATGAATCTATTTTGCCGCCGTGATTCCGCTGACCAGACTGTCCGACAGCGCTATCTGCCGGATAATCCGTTCGTAGACGGCCGGACCGCCATGGAATCCGTCCACGTATTCCGAATCGACACTGCCGCCGACCGTACCGCAGGTGAAATCGAATAAGGCGTTGTTCGGCGCGGCAAAGAACGGGGCTATTTCGGAGAACAGGGACTCCATGTAACCGTATTTCCCCGTGGCCTCCATTTCCGCCCACACCGTAGGAGCGAAAGGGGGTATAAACGCCACTAAATAGATGCCGTGCGACCTGCAATACTCGATCAGCCGCCTCAGCTCGGCTTTTGATTTCCCGCTGACACGGGACCCGTATTCAAAACGGGCATTGCCCTGACGAATGCGTCCCAACGTGTTCCGGAACAGGTAATCGGGCTGCTTTTCCGGCATAGTTTCCCAAGATCCGTACCGATACACCCCGTCCCGGCGATACCCCTCGTGCTTGAGAATTGCATTTAACCCCACATGCGGCGACTCCGGCAATAAGACCGGAATGTCGCCCGTAAGGAGATTCTTGCAGATCAACCAGGATGATGAGAACATCAGATCGAACAGCTTATCCTGAGTATCGGAATAATCCGGCACAGGTGTGTTTATGTCGCTCCAGGCATCGTTGAAGAAGTATTGATCGAGACCGACGATCAGTAATCGGGGTTCATATCCTATCTTCTCCAGAAAAGGAACAAACTGGCTCAGCGTACTCACAGCGCCGCCGGCGTTATAAAACGTCAGCGAATCGCTGAAAAACCGTGAACCGATCTGCATCGTCCGGGAGGTCCCGAGTACCAATACCTCGGGGTGCAGGTTTTTTGTCCGGATAAACTTATACGCGTTATCCCGGTATTTTACCACGCAGCTATACAATGCCCCTTCGTTTTGCTCCTGTATCCCGATAGCCTGCTCAATGCCGGCCGACTCCCGGCTTACTGTGAGGATGTAAAGAATCAATCCGCAGGACAGCAGGACAGGCAGACCGACCAGGATCGTTTTAAATAAGAATCGTCTCATAGCAGGTGATCAGAACTGGAAATAGATGAACGTGGCACCGTTGCCGCTGCAAAACAGGATGGCCGCGGCCACAAGGTAATATACGGCATACCTGAGCCATGCTTGCCGCGGCATATGCTGGAGCGCAAACTGGTTCCGCCGGCCGACCCACTCCACCGCCATCAGCACGGCCGAGAACAGCAGCGCCTTTTTCCCGCTCCCGACCGGCATTGAGAACAACGACCGGTTGCAGACGTGCGCCATGTAATCGAAAGCCTGACCGATGCTCTCGGCCCGGAAGACGATCCAGCCGACCACCGCCAGGGCAAACGTCGCCAGCATCTGGCCCAGCTCCCGCAGCGACGGCAGGACGCTGTTTTCGGCCACCACGTTTTTATACTTGCGGTTCTTGCCCAGCAACAACAGCGGCAGGAAAAGCAGGGCATGGTACGCCCCCCAGACGATAAACGTCCAGTTGGCCCCGTGCCACAGCCCGCTCACCAGGAAGATGACCATCGTGTTGCGGAACGATTGCCATTTGGTTCCCCGCGAGCCGCCCAGCGGAATATAGATATAGTCCCGGAACCAGGTGGTCAGCGAGATGTGCCACCGCCGCCAGAATTCCGCAATATCCCGCGAAAAGTACGGATAGTTGAAGTTGCGCATCAGGTCGATGCCGAACAACCGCGCCGTACCGATGGCAATGTCCGAATAGCCCGAGAAGTCGCCGTAGATCTGGAACGTGAACAGTACCGCCCCCAGCACCAGCGTGCTCCCGCTCTGGTCCTGGTAATTGTCGAATATCTGGTTGACGATCGCGGCGCAGTTGTCGGCCACGACCATCTTTTTGAACAGGCCCCACAGGATCTGCCGCATACCGTCCACCGCCTTGGCATAGTCGAAGTGCCGCCTGACATGGAACTGGGGCAGCAGCTGGGTGGCCCGCTCGATAGGCCCCGCCACCAGCTGCGGGAAGAAGCTCACGAAGGCGAAAAAGCTGACCGGATCGTGCGTCGGCTCGATCTTTCGCTTGTAGACGTCGATGGTATAGGAGAGCGCCTGGAACGTGTAGAACGAGATGCCGACCGGCAGCAGGAAATCCAGCGTCACCCAGTCCAGTTCGGCGCCGAAGAGATGGAAAAGCCTGGCCAGGTTCTCGGAAAAGAAGTTGAAATACTTGAACAGGCACAGGATCAGCAGGTTCAGCACGATATTGGCTGCCGCAACGGCTTTCGCATGCCGTTTGTCCCGGTATTTTTCGATCAGCGTGCCGCTCAGGTAGCTGCACAGCGTGGTGAACGCGATCAGCAGCAGGAACCGCCAGTCCCACCAGCCGTAGAAAAGATAGCTGACCCCGACGATAAAGAGATTCTGGAGCCGGAGGTTCCGGCCCACGGCGAACCAGTACAGGAAAAATACAATCGGCAGGAATACAGCGAATTCGAAAGAGTTGAATAACATCCGGCGTCCGTTTAATCGTTCGATTATTAGTGCGAATATATATCTAAATTATGTAATGCGCTAAATGATCTATAACTACATCTTTACATTAAAGAAATCCTCCGGTTGGAATTAATTCGGGTACAGTCGTTTAATCGAACGGTTATCAGAACAATATAAATAGATTCACAGCTTATAATTTAACATAAGATAAATAACAATCCGATGAAGCCTCGCCCGCAAAACTGCCGGAACAGCGACCCGAACCCGCCCAAAAACGATAAAGCCGTCAGATCGAAACGATGACCCCGAACGTCGGGATGATCGTCCCCCCGATCTCGTTCGGATAGGTCACCATCCGGTAATAGCCCGGCCGCGCCGGGTCCGGCACATACTGCCCCGTCGCATCCCGCTCCGGCATCAGTCCCGGCTGCCCGTAGGCCTTGTAATTGTACAGATTCTGAATATCCAGGTACAGCCCCAGCGTCCAGCGGCGGAAAAACCACGTCTTGTCCACCCGCAGGTCCAGCTGGTGGAACGCCGGCAGCCGTTCGCTGTTCACCAGTGAATAGTCCAGCACCGGCCTGTGCGTCGCCTCCCACGAATCGACGCGCGACGACAGATCCACATCGTACGGCGTGTAGGGCGCCCCACCCGCGAACCGCCACCGCACTCCCACGTCCCAGCCCCTCGGCAAACTCCGCATCAGCACCAGCGACACCAGGTGCCGGTAATCCCAGTTCGACGGCGTCCACTCCCCGCCCGGCTTCGGCGTTCCCGCCTCCCAGCGCCGGAACTCCGAATAATAATACGTATACGCCCCCGTGAACATAAAACCCCACAGATCGTCGTTGCGGTACTCCACCTCCAGCCCGTATGCCCGCCCCGTGCCGTTCGAACTCACCGGCTCCGCCCCCACCGCGAAGACATCGTAACCCTTCGAACCGATCGACGTGCTGTCGATCAGCGACATCGGGTAGCGGGAATAGTGCTTGTAGAACCCCTCCAGCGAGATCTTCGAGCGCGGCGACGGCTCGAACGCCAGCCCCGCCGTCGCCTGGTCGCTGCGGATATAGCGCAGCCGGTCGCGGTTGACCAGCGCGCCCCCGTTGTCCCGGAAACCCATCGACGTGTAAGCCGGCTCCTGGTAGTACCGCCCCACGCTCGCCGACGCCGTCCACCGCGGCGCGAAACGGTAGCTCAACCCCAGCCGCGGCGAGAACTGCCGCAGCGGATTCGCCATCCGCTCCGAATAGCTGCTTCCGTCCATCCGCAACCCCAGATTGACATGCAAACGCCCCGCCACCAGCGACTTATCCACCGACGCGAACCCCGCGTAGCGCACCAGCGCGA
>JAJBVQ010000028.1 GCA_020859745.1 Rikenellaceae bacterium | reverse complement strand
GGTTCAGGTAGCCCATCATCACCAGCGGCATATCGGTTTTTTGGCGAATGCCCTTGAGCTGGCCGAACAGCTTTTTCAACGTCATGCCGTTTTTGAGCGCAATCTGGCTGCTGTTCTGGATCGTCTCTCCGTCCGCCATCGGGTCGGAGAACGGAATGCCGATCTCGGCCATGTCCGCACCCTGTGCGGCCAATGCTTCGATGATCGCCGCCGTGTCGTCTGGGCCGGGGAACCCGGCGGTGAAATAGACGGAAAGGATGCCTTTTTGTTTTTTGCTGAAAAGTTCGTTTATGCGGTTCATGATCGGATGGTTTTGATAAATCGTTCGAGTAATTCTGTATTTTTTAGTCCCGCCTCGATCTCGAAGCGGCTGTTCAGGTCGGCGCCGTAAAGGCTTGGATGGTAGAGTGATAGAATATTTTCGGCGTCCAAGGCCGAGATGCCTCCGCTCAGCAGGAAAGGAGTCCGGCCTCCGTATGCGTCCAGTATCCGCCAGTCGAACCGGTTTCCCGATCCGCCGTGGCCCGGCGTGCGTGTGTCAAACAGGAAGAGGTCGCAACAGCTTTCATAATGAACGGTTTTCAGGAGGTCTGCTCCGCGTTCCACGCCGAAAGCCTTGACGATCTCAAACCCGGCTTTCCGGAGCTTCGCGCAGGTCTGAGGGGGTTCGGCGCCGTGCAGTTGCAGGGTATTCAGCTTGTAGCGTTCCGCGGTGCGGAGCATTTCGCTTAGCGGCGCATCGACAAAAACGCCTGCGCGCCGTACGGAGGAGGGCAGCGTGGTATCCAAAATGTCCGGATCGAGCGAAGCGGCATACCGGGGCGATCTTTTGTAAAAGATAAACCCCATGTAGTCCGGTTCCAAAGCTGCGACTTGCGCGATATTCTCCGGGTTACGCATGCCGCAAACTTTGATTTTCAGCGTTCTGCCTGTCATCGTTTCAACTGCTCGATAAAGTGATGCAAGGCCGCCGCCGGATCCGGCTCTTTCATGAAATTCTCGCCCATCAGGAAGCCCCGGAACCCTGCTTCCCGCAGCCGCCGCACCGTGTCCGGCGAGCCGATGCCGCTTTCGGAAATCCGTAAATATTCGCCAGGAACCTGTCCGGCCAACTCAAAAGAGGTCTGCACGTCGGTGACGAACGTGGCCAGGTTGCGGTTGTTGATACCTATCACGTCTACCGACGGGCAGATATGGGCCAGCTCGCAAACGTCGTGTATCTCGAGTAATACTTCAAGTCCGAGCGTATGGGCGAAGCGGCTCAGCCGTATGACCTCGGCCGGGGTCAGCGCAGCGGCGATCAGCAGGATCGCGTCGGCGCCCCAGATCCGGGCTTCGCAGATCTGATACTCGTCGATGATGAAATCCTTGCGCAGTAACGGTATATTCACCATTTTTCGGGCTTCCCGAAGGTCGTCGGGCGATCCGCCGAAGTAGGTGGTATCGGTCAGCACTGAGCAGGCCGCCGCTCCTGCGGCGGCATAACCCGGTACGACATTCACCACCTGCGCCCCCTTGTGGATGAATCCTTTCGACGGCGAGCGGCGCTTGAACTCGGCGATAATGCCGCTTTCCGACGCTTCCAAAGCCCTGCGGAACGACAATACCGGGCGGGTCGCGGACTGCGCTTCGGCCAAAATCATCTCGAAGGGTTTCCTCGCTTTCGCCGTAGCTGTCTCCAGTCGCTTGGTCTGTATGATATTATCCAATATCGTATTCATAATAAGTGTATTCTAAGAGTTTATCTCGATAAATCGTTTAAGGGTTTGCAAGGCGTTCCCGCTCTCGATCGAATTCCGTGCCAGAGCGATGCACTCCGCCATAGGCTTGGTGCGGTCGATGGTTCGGATGGCATAAGCGGCGTTGATAACCACCGTGTTCGTCTGTGCCGGGGTCGCTTTCCCGCCCAGTACCCGGTCGAAAATCTCCGCGGCTTCGTCCACCGTTTCACCTCCGTAGAGTTCGGCATCGGTGCTCCGGGCGAAACCCAGCGACTCGGGGGTCACGATATGTTCCCCATCTCGGCTGAAGCATTTGAAATCGTCGGTCAGCGATATTTCGTCGTAACCGTCCAGCGAATTGACGATAGTATACTCTGTGTCAGTCTGTTGGTAGAGGTAGTTGTACATGCGGCCCAGTTTCAGATTGTAGACGCCCAGCAACTGGTATTTCGGGATGCAGGGATTGACCAACGGCCCGAGCATATTGAAAAACGTCCTTACGGCCAGTGCCTTGCGCACCGGGGCCACCATCTTCATGGCCGGGTTGAAAAATTGGGCGTGCAAAAATGCCATGCCGCATCGGTCAAGTGATTTACGGAGTTTATCTGCATCGGCGGTGAATCTCACGCCGTGGGCCTCCATGACGTTCGACGCGCCGCTGACCGACGAAGCGCCGTAGTTTCCGTGCTTCACTACGTGGTATCCCGCCCCGGCCACTACAAAACAGGCGGCGGTGGAGATGTTGAACGTGTTCTTATTGTCGCCGCCCGTCCCCACGATGTCGATGGCCGGGAATTCCGACAGATCGACCGGAATGCGCAGCTCCAGCAAGGCGTCGCGGAAACCGCTCAGCTCTTCGATGGTAATGCTCCGCATCAGGAAAACGGTGATGAAAGCGGCGATCTGGCTCTCGTTGAATTCGCCGCGCGATATGCGGAGCATGATCTCGCGGGCTTCGGCCCGCGTGAGGCAGTCGTGTTCGAATAATCGGTTGAGTATCTGTTTCATGGTTCGTTAATGCTTGATCCAGTTGGCGATCATCTGTTTTCCCTGGGGCGTGAGCACCGATTCGGGGTGGAATTGGACGCCCCGCACGTTGTATTCCCGGTGTGCCAGTGCCATAATATGCCCTTCGTCGTCCATGGCCGTGATTTTCAGTTTGTCAGCCGGAAATCCGTCGCGGTCTACGATCCAGGAATGGTAGCGCCCTACTTCCGGTGTTTCGGAAATGCCGTCGAACAGCGGGTCTGGCTCGGTGATCCGGATCGGGCTGGCGATGCCGTGGTAAACGTGCGGCAGGTTCAGCAGCCGTGCGCCGAACGCCTCGCCGATGGCCTGTTCCCCGAGGCAAACGCCGAGGATGCTCTTGGTCGGTGCGTACCGCTCGATCAGCGGCAGCAGGATCCCCGCCTCGGACGGTATGCCCGGCCCCGGCGAGAGTAAAATCTTGTCGTATTTCGCGATCTGGTCCAGTTCGATCCGGTCGTTGCGGAAGACGTCCATATCGTCGCACCCCGCTTCGCGCAACAGCTGCACGAGGTTGTAAGTGAAGGAGTCGTAATTGTCGAATACAAGTATCTTCATGGTCGTTAGTGTTTGAGGCCGTCGGCCAGCGAGATCGCCCGCCGCAGGGCGCCCAGTTTGTTATTCACCTCGCGCAACTCATTCTCCGGGTCGGAATTGGCCACAATACCGCCCCCGGCCTGGAAATAGAGGGTGTTGTTCTTGCTCAGGAACGTGCGGATGGTGATGGCCTGGTTCAGGTTACCGTCGAAACCGATATGGCCGATGCAGCCGCCGTAGAAGCCGCGGCGGTGCGGCTCGATGGCGTCGATGAGCTGCATGGCCCGTACCTTCGGCGCCCCGGAGAGCGTGCCGGCGGGGAAAGTATCGGCGTAGAGTTTGATCGGATTGGCGCCTTCGGGCACTTTGCCGCAGACACGCGAAACCATGTGGATCACGTGCGAGTAGAATTGCAGTTCTTTGTAGGATTTGACGTAAACGTCCGAGGTGTTCCGGCTCAGGTCGTTGCGGGCCAGATCGACCAGCATCGTATGCTCAGCGTTTTCCTTGGCGTCGGCCAGCAGTTGCTGGGCCAGCCGTTCGTCCTCCGCATCGTTGCCCGTCCGTTTCACCGTCCCGGCGATCGGGTCGATGGTGGCCACGTCGCCCTCGACTTTGAAGTGGGTTTCGGGCGAGGAACCGAAGATGCGGAACGACCCGAAATCAAAATAGAAGAGGTAGGGCGACGGGTTGATCGACCGCAGGGTGCGGTAGACGTTGAAATCGTCCCCCGTGAACCC
Source organism: Rikenellaceae bacterium (assembly GCA_020859745.1). GTDB lineage: Bacteria > Bacteroidota > Bacteroidia > Bacteroidales > Rikenellaceae > Rikenella. The sequence goes on along the minus strand of JAJBVQ010000028.1, from coordinate 577 downwards.
TTGGGCGAAGCGCCGCGAAAGAACGATCTGGAACACGTCGCCGCGCATGCAATGTTTGATCCCTTCGCGCACGTTGGCTTTGTGTTCTTTGTCGGTGATGGGCGAGGTGACCTCCCCGTCGGTATGGAAGCCGTAGGTCGGGAAATTCCGGCTTCCCAGAATGCCCAGCAGATTGTCCATGCGGCTGGCTTCGCCCTCAGCCAGGTTCTCGGTGACGGTCATCTCGTTGCGCAAATGGTTTACGGAGATTACGAAGCGGTAGAGGATATAGATCATCTCCGGCACTTCGGCTTCCGCATCCGGGCGGGAATCGATCCGCACGCTCTCGAAATATTGCACGGCATCGTACGCTGTGTAACCGAAAAATCCGTTGGTGCTTTTGCGGTCGCCCCGGATGTCGAACCGTTGTACGAAAGCATTCAGCGCCTCCGGCAGTCTGACGCTTTCCGTGAGCGGATACGTCCGGGCCGTACGGTCGGGGTATTGTTCGGTCACCGTGCCGTGATCCACGGTAAACCGGGCGATCGGCTCGACCCCGACGAACGAGTAGCTGTTTTCCGAGGAGTGGTAGTCCGAA
>JAJBVQ010000204.1 GCA_020859745.1 Rikenellaceae bacterium | reverse complement strand
TATTTATGTGGGAGAGTAGGTCGCCGCCTATTTCAAGACGCCTTTTCAATCCGATCCCCGGACCCGAAAAGGCGTCTTTATTTATTTGCAGCCTTATGCAAAACACCTCTGTATATCCCCTCTCGAAGTAATCGAGGCGGCTTTTTTTGCTGTGCATTTTTGATTTTCAGATTAAATCCCCTTCATATTTCATTTAAGATAAGAAGGGGATTTTTTTAAGTGAAATATCTGAACAATTTATTTCAAGTAAAATCTGATTCCGTGGATTTCCGTGTACGCCCAAGGTTTGTCATAGGTAGTCGCATCGATCCTTCTGAATACCTCATCCATTGGCATGTCTGGAGTAATTTCGCATAATGCGTTCAATTCCCGCCGGGTGTATGGTTGTCTTGTCCAATGCAATTGAGCATCCGGAAGAGCCTCGTTCCTGACTATTTTTTCGATCACAGACAGGAATGAACATAAAATCCGGGCATAGCATTTTTGAGTGACAGAATATACCGTATCACCTGCGAGTACAGGAAATCTTCTTACCTCTATGATACTCCCCGTATCTACCCGTTCTGCCATATAGTGGCAAGTAATGCCGAACTCTGCCTCCTGATTATATATAGCAAAATTCGTGCATCCGATTCCCGGATATTCGGGCGGCCCGGGATGCCAGTTGATGGCTCCTTTGGCGGCTCTTTTCAGTAAGCCTTGCGGAATGATCCACGGCGATAGGTAGGAAAAGATATAATCTCCTTGCCACCAAGTCAGGTCTTCAGGAAATTGTTCTCCCCTTTCGCCGAACACGACAGTCAGATTTGGGAAAATTTGGCGGAGATAATCGGCTGCATAGCTTGCATTCCGGTCATTCGCTTTCCCAAAAAACAGAATGTTCAGGCTCTGACAGCGGTAATGTTCGGTCAGTTTCCGTGCCGCATCTTTTGGGAAATGGTGCGGATTCTCGAAGGCGAACACACTGTCCTCCTTGAATTCATGCGTCTTGTTATGTTTATCCCATCGTTTGAGCCACTCTTCGTAGTGACAAATCAGGACCGTGGCCATGCTTTGAAGCGGAAGAGGCAGGTCCTTCCGGTAAGCAATGAGTAAAGTGCGTATCTCTTCGTTGCAATCTTTCAGATCGCAGGCATCCCGATACGTGCGCCCGGAAGCGAGATAGCGGGTGTAGATTTCTTGTGACGATTCCATTTGGGTGAGGAATCTGTGTGCGGGGGAAACATTGTTATTCATAATAGATGCGAAGGAATGGGTAAGGAGATGAAAAAACGTGGGACAATACTTTTCATCAGCTTCTGAGGTCTTCGACTACCTGGCTGCCAAATAAAAGAGTAAAGCCCACGTATTCCTACGCAGGCGTCACGCTTTACTCTTGGCAGCTTTGAAATTGTCGAAGTTTCAGAAGCCAGAATAAAAGCTAACGCTTTTTATGTCGTCTTCCCGCACGTTGGGACGGAAAGAGTGTGTTTTGTAGATGATCTGTTTATACCATAAGCAAATGCTTTAAGTACACTTCAAAAGTAATGTTTTTTCAGAAGAATCGAAATATACGGCTGTTCGTTCCTCTCCCGATTTTGTTATATTTGTTTCCTAATGAAACCGATCACTATGTGCCGACTAAGAAAAATAGGCTGCTTTTCCAGCCTTCTGTTCTGTATATCATTTGCAACCAAGGCCAGTCCGGCTTCGGATACCCTGCGCCAGCGCATGGCGCAATCCTATGTGACCGTTACGCAGAACGACCCCGAAGTGCTTCGGCGCATCGACTATATCGTCCGGAACACCGACGGTACCGACGTGGTGATCCGGGAACTGCCGGAAGGGGCCAACGACAGCTTGACCGCCGTTTGGCTTGATACCTTCGCTGCCGACAGCACGTGGCATGACATCGACTATCAAAGCCGGCAGCGCGGGGCATGGCCTCCCGCATTCCATGTGCAGCGCATCTCCCAGATCGCCCGGTCGTACAAAACACCCGCATCCCCTTATTATCATTCAGCACAGGCCCGGCAGATCTTGCATCGGGCCTTGAATAAATGGTTCGACATGGGGTTGCAATGCCCGAACTGGTGGTACAACGAGATCGGCGGGCCGAGGCTCTTGTCCCCCGCTTTGCTTTTGCTGGATGATGAACTGACCGCCGATGAGCGGGATATGGCAGTTAACTACATGAAGCAGGCCCGGATCGGCATGACCGGGCAGAACCGGACATGGCTGGCCGGAAACGTGCTGGTGCGCGGACTGCTCGAAAGGAACGACAGTCTCGTGCAGGCAGCACGCGATGTGATCGTCGCCGAAGTATCCATTGCCGCCGAGGGAAAAGAGGGGATTCAGCCCGACTATAGTTTCCACCAGCACGGACCCCAGCAGCAGTTCGGCAACTACGGACTCGCCTATGTATCGGGCATCGCCTCGTGGGGAAAACTATTCCAGGGAACCCGTTACGCCCTTACTCCGGAGCAGACCCGCGTCTTGCGCGGGTTGGTCGTGGAGGGAATGTCCCGGATTATCTGGAAAGGGATGATGGACGTCAGCTCCTGCGGCCGGCAGCTGTTTCCCAATACGCAGGAAGGCAAGACGCTGGCTTTCGGCAAAGTGCTGCTCGATATGGCCGTGCTCGATCCGGAATATGCTGCGCGGTACCATGCGTTGTACGATGAACTCATCCGGGGGCGGGAAACCGCCGGGGAGAGCGGTTATACCCATTTCCGGTATTCCGATATGAGCGTTTACCGGCAGCCCCGGTGGATGGCGACCCTCAAGATGTCCTCGCGCCGCACCGTCGGTTCCGAAGTGGTCAACGGCGAGAACCTGCTCAGCGACCAGATGGCCGACGGCGTACTGCTGCTCTATAAGACCGGACGAGAGTACCTGAATATCGCCCCAGTATGGGATTATACAGAGTTGCCCGGAATCACGACCGCCGTGGACAGCGATACCTGCTGGCACAATGGCGGCTACCAGGAGTTCCGGGGCAATACCGATTATGCCGGGGGACTCGTTTCCCAGGACTCCGCTTGCGGCGTTTCGGCGATGATCTTCGAGCGGGACGGCGTGCGGGCGCGCAAGGCTTGGTTTTTCTCGCCGGACTATATTATTTGCCGCGGCGACAGCATTACCGGACGGTCATACCGGGGGATCAAACCCGTGCGTACGACCGTAGCGCAGCAACTGGCCGAAACGCCGGTACGGGTAACCGACAACAAGGGCGTGACCTATGTTTTCCGGTGCGGCGAGCCGGTTGTCTTACCGGCGAAGCGGTGGCCGGTGCTGGTGCAGCACGCCGGGGTGGGATACTGGTTTCCCGACGATGCGACCGCCCGGCAGGTCGAAGTGTCATTGGGGCCTGTGACCGGCAACTGGCGCCGTTTTGCAACGATGTATGATACCACGGCGGTGACCGAAAATATCTTCTCGGTCACCATAGGGCATGGCATGGAACCGATGAATGCGGCTTACACTTATGTGATCGTTCCGGAAATGGATCGTGTCGATGTGCGCCAGCTGTTGCAAGGCAAGGTGCCTTTCCGCGTTCCGGACGAAGGAGTGGCGGTGGAGTGGCCGGAGACGGGCCGGAAAGAGGCTGTATTTTTTGAAGCCGGCCGGGCGGTGTTTTCCGACGGGACGGAGTTGGAAGTTTCGGCTCCTGCGATAGCGGCGGTTGAAGCGGACGGCACGGTATCGGTGGCGGATCCGACCTGTCAGGGCGGCCCGATCCGGATCAATGTCGGTCGGAGAGGTAAAGGTTTGAAGGCTTTAATACTGGATGCCGACGAGACGCGTGGCGGGACGCTTCGGGGAAAGCCGGAATGATTTTGCCGGGTTTTTCGTATATTTGGCTACCAAACATAAACACAGATACCCATGAAAAAAAAGATCATCGCTTTGTTCGCACTGGTTTTGCCTTTGGCCGTTTTCCATACGGCGCATGCGCAGGAGTATAATACGGCGGTCAGCGTCAACCTCGGGGGGGATATGGGCTTCGGCTTCAAGCATTTCCTGGGCGAGCGCAGCGCTATTGAGGCGCAGTTCGGCTATAATCTCTCGTGCCACGGGGTAATGCTGTCGGCTGTTTATCAGTATCATGTGCCGTTGGCTACGGGTTTCAGCCTGTATGCCGGTGGCGGTCTGAATATCGGGGCGCTGCATCTGGGCAAGCACCAGAGTGCGGATTTTGCGATCGGCCTGGACCCGACGGTGGGTTTCGAGTATAAGTTCGCGGATGCGCCGATCGCGCTGGCGGTGGACTATAAACCGAATATTAATTTCACTCCGCACTCACAGTGGGATCTAGCGGCTTTCAAAATCCGCTATACTTTTTAACCGTCCGGTTTTATCACTACCCGATCGTGTGTGACTGTTCTTTCTTGAAAGAAAGAACCAAAGAACTTTTGAGCTAGCTGTGCTACTCCTCAGGCTCCGCAAGCCTTAATGTAATGATATGAGTAGGGCCGGTAAGGTAATCAACACCATAGCGGCCCTACTCATATCATTACAACCGGGGTATCCGGCAGGCTCAAGAGATGCGCAAGCATCTCAAAAAGTTTTTCTGGTTCTCGCTAACTGCGCTGCGCTTGTTTTACCTACGGTTTCCTCGTGC
>JAJBVQ010000271.1 GCA_020859745.1 Rikenellaceae bacterium | reverse complement strand
CCACGCGAACTGACTCCGCATATCGGGATATACGGCATGACGAACGCCGGGAAGAGCAGCCTGCTGAACCGCCTGACGGGACAGCAGGCGGTGATCGTCTCGCCGCAGGCGGGGACGACGACCGACCCGGTGCGGCGGTCGTTCGAGATCGCGGGCTACGGGCCGGCGGTCTTCATCGACACGGCGGGGATCGACGACACGGCCACGGAGCTGGGGCGGCTGCGGGTGCAAAAGAGTTTGCAGACGCTGACGGAAGCCGACCTGGCGGTGATCCTGCTCCTCGGCGCCGAACCATCGGCGGCGGAGCAGGGATTGCTGGACACGGTGCGGGCGAACGATATTCCGGCTCTGGTTTTGGCGAACCGGGGGGACGGTTTGTCCGCCGACGAGATACTGGATCGTATCCGGAGGGCGATCCCGGAGCTGTCGCACGAGATGCCGCTCTTTTTCGGGGAGCATCCCCTTGCGGCGGAAGATACGGTCTTGCTGGTCTGTCCGATCGACGGTGCGGCCCCGGCGGGACGGCTGATCCTGCCGCAGGTGCAGGCGCTGCGGGCGGCGCTGGATATAGGAGCAATCGCGGTAACGGTCCAGCCGGAGCAGCTTGCCGCGGCTTTACGGATACACCGGCCCCGGCTGGTGGTGACGGACAGTCAGGTATTCCGGGAAGTGACAGCGACCGTGACGGAGCTTTGCCCGGAGACGGAGATAACATCGTTCAGCGTATTGCTGGCACAACAAAAGGGGGACGCGACGGTCTACCGGGAGGGGCTGAAAGCGGTGGACGCGCTGAAACCGGGCGACAGGGTGCTGGTGATCGAGAATTGTTCGCACCAAGTGACGTGCGACGACATCGGCCGGACGAAAATACCGGGCTGGCTGCGGGAATACACGGGTATCGGGTCGCTGGAGTTCACGTTCGTCAGCGGGCGCGACCCGCTCCCGGCGGAGCTATACACGTCGCCGGGCCATTACGCGCTGGCGGTGCAGTGCGGGGGCTGCGTGTCGACGCGGCGGGCGATACAGGCGCGCATCCGCGCGGCGGTCAGGAACGGGGTGCCGATCACCAATTACGGCATGCTGATCCGGAAATTGCGGGTGAAATGACCGGTTCCACCTCTACATGCGAAGTTTTGTCCGATGCTGTTCAGGGCTGCCAAAAAGGCTGCGATAGATTATCCGCCTGAAAACAAAGATACGCCAGTATTCCTATCCAGATCACTCCGACGGCCAGTTTCCACCAACGATTGTGCAAGGAAGCGACCATAATCATTACCCCGGATGTGAGAACAGTGCATCCTATGGCCATATTGCGTTGCAAGTAAATATACGATCCTGCTGCGAAAGCGATTAAACTTACTATGCGCAGCGGCCACGGGGTACGGAAAAACCGGGGAAAAGATTCCCTCCAATCCTCAGATTCATTCATAGTTGTCAACGGATGTATCGTTTACCCGGCCTTTCCATGCCAAGCGAACATACCGCGCCATCACGCAAACGATCCCGGCGGTGACAGCTGAACCGACAGCAAGGCCGGTGTAATAGGGCAAATGAAGCCCTTCCTGCGCGATGAAGATATAGAACGAAACGATAAAGGTCATAAACGCGGCGGGCAGGAACGCGATGATCCAGTTTTGCCGCCGCACGGACAGGTAGACCGTCACCGTCCACAGGCAGATCGCCGCCAGCACCTGGTTGGCCCAGGCGAAATATTTCCAGATCACGTCGAACGGCATCAGGGTGATCGCCACGCCCACCAGGAAAATCGGGATCGAGATATAGAGCCGCTTGCGGAGCCGCTTCTGTTCCACATGCAGGAAATCCGCGGCGATCAGCCTTGCGCAGCGGAACGCCGTGTCGCCGCTGGTAATCGGGGCGACCACCACGCCCAGCAACGCGAGGAACGCCCCGACCTTGCCCAGGGTCGTATGCGTGATGACGTCCACCGCCCACGCGGCATTATTGCCGTGTGCGGCCAACGCGCCGCTCAATCCTTCCACCCCGCCCCAGAACGCCATCCCGATAGCCGCCCAGATCAGGGCGATAATCCCTTCCGAGATCATCGCGCCGAAGAAGACGGGCCGTCCCTGTTTTTCATTGGTCAGGCACCGCGCCATCATGGGCGACTGGGTGGCGTGGAATCCCGACACCGCGCCGCACGCGATGGTGATGAAAAGGGTCGGCACGATGGGCAGCCCGGCCGGATTGGCGGTGAAATTCCCGAAAGAGGCGGCGCTGAGGTCGGGTATCCGATACGGCCCGAATACCAGCACGCCGAGGATCCCGAAGGCCATGATAAAGAGCGCCGCGCCGAAGATGGGGTAGAACCTGCCGATGATCTTGTCGATGGGCAGCAGCGTGGCCAGAATGTAATAGGCGAGGATGATCCATACCCACACCGACTGGGTCAGGCCGGTGAACCCTTCGAGTATCCCGGCGGGGCCGACCATGAACACGGCCCCGACCAGCACCATCAGAAACAGGGTGAAGGCCCGCATCACCTGCCGCACCGTCATGCCCATGTATTTGCCGACGATCTCCGGGAAGCTGAGGCCGCCCTCTTTCAGCGAGATCATGCCGCTGGCGTAGTCCTGCAAAGCGCCGATGAAGATGGAGCCGAAAGTGATCCAAAGGAACGCCACCGGGCCGTACATGGCCCCCAGGAGCGCCCCGAAGATGGGGCCGAGTCCGGCGATGTTCAGCAGCTGTATCAGGAAAGTTTTCCAGGCCGGAAGGGGCAGATAGTCCACTCCGTCGCGCAGGGTTTCGGACGGCACTGCGGCGGAAGGGTTCATCCCGAACTGGCGTTCGAGGTAACGGGCGTAGGTGAAATAAGAGGCAATGAGCAGTCCCAGGCAGATCAGGAAAGTAGTCATCTTCGTGTTTCTCCGTTAGTAGCGATGCAAAGATACCGATTTCCGGGCCGATATGTACCCTCCGGTTCGGTTTCCGTAACCAGCCGGCCCATGGCACGGTATTTGACTCTTTCGAACGCCCGGGTATGAACCTATAGAAGAACTTATATAATAAAGTATCAAGATGGGGTGCGGCGCTCCGCGGGTATAACCGGTTCCTGTATCTGCGGGACGGCATGCTTCGCGGGGCGTCGTTTTTTTCGGTGGGTCAGACCGCCGCCGCGATCACGTACCGTTCCAGCTTTCCCTCCGCGGCGTAAATCTCCTCCCATGCGCCCGTGTCCGGCACATCGAAAGCCACACAGGCCGCGTCCCCCTTCCGCATCCTATAGTCGCCCGCCATGGCGCCCGTCAGGGAGGCCAGCAGTTCCGACACTGCCGGATTGTGTCCCACGACCATAGCGCAAGAGACCTCGTCCGGCAGCGATTTGACCAACGTGTTCAGATACTCGTTCGCCCCGCCGCTGTACAACTCGCGGATTTTGGAGAACGCGTCGCCGGAGAGACCGAAAACGTCCGTAATAATCTCCCCCGTCTCCAGCGCCCGCGGCGCCAGACTCGCAATGATCCGCTGCGGCGGCACCATATCCGGCTGTACCCGTAGCCATTCGGCCACACGCCTCACCCGTTCACGCCCCGACGGGGTGAGCCGCCGCGCGACATCGCTGCCCGCCTCGTATGAAGATTGCGCCGCCCCGTGGCGGACGATGTAGAGCCGTTTCATCCCGTCGTCAGTTATTCGATAGGTAAAGACCAGCACTGCGGTATCAAAGCATCCCCGTCTGCTGGAAAGCGTCCGAGACCCCCAGCAGGTGCAGCCGCAGCATATTCAGCGCATGCGTCGCCGCCCGTTCGATATTCTGGTCGCGCAGCTCGCTGAACCGCATCAGCCGCGCCGAAGTCTCCACCCGGCCATCCGCCGTCCGCCATGCGATAGCCATCCAGACCGTCCCGACCGGCTTTTCCGCCGTTCCCCCTCCCGGCCCCGCCACACCCGTGGTCGAGACCCCGTAATCCGCCCCGAACCGCTCCAAAACCCCCGCCGCCATCTGTCGCGCCACCGTTTCGCTCACCGCCCCGTGGTTTTCGATGTCAGCCGTGGAAACCCCCAGGATCGAAGCCTTCGCCTCGTTGCTGTACGACGTGACCCCGCCCAGATAGTATTCCGAAGCGCCCGCCATCGCCGTGATCCTCGCCGAGATAGAGCCCCCCGTGCACGACTCCGCCACCGCCAGCGTTTCGCCCCGTCCGGTCAGGATACCGGCCACCGCCGACTCCACGCTCGCCGGCTCGTAGCCCAGCATATACGGCGCGATATAGGCTTTCAGTTTATCGAACTGCCCTTCGATCTCCCCGGCAGCCTCCGCGACATCCACGTCGTAGGCCGACAGCCGCAGCCGGATACCCCGCGCATTGGGTAGGTAGGCCAGATGCAGCCACGTCGGCAAAGCCTCCTCCCACGGCGCGATAGCCAGCGCCATCGCCGACTCCGCCAGCCCGAACGTGATCATCGTCCGGTGCACTACCGCCCGCAGCGCGAAACGGTCTTTGAGTATCGGGATGACCTGTTCCGAGACCAGTTCTTTCATCTCGAACGGCACAACAGGCAAGGAAAATAACAATTTCTCGCCTCCGTCACCAGCTCCCCGCCGCACGAACATCATCCACGGCGCCGTTCCGACCCGGTTA
>JAJBVQ010000218.1 GCA_020859745.1 Rikenellaceae bacterium | reverse complement strand
AGTTCAGCTGCATCGGGAAAGCATTGCTGGGATTTCGGAAGACCCAGCCCGACGTTACCCATGCGGGGACGGATATAATGAAGACCATCCGGCGCGTCTCGTCGCTGGGCGAGGCCAATTTCGAGGAACGCAAAGGGGACAACCATTGGGAGCTGAATGTGACCATTCCGGCCACGGCATTCTTCGCGCATGACTTTGCCACCCTCGACGGACTCAAGGCGCGGGCGAATGTCTACAAGTGCGGGGATAATTTGTCCAAGCCGCACTTCCTGTCGTGGCAGCCGATCCGGACCGAGAAGCCGAATTTCCACGTGCCGGAGTTTTTCGGCGACGTCGAGTTCGCATAACAATAGCTTTTTATCCTTGCTAATCCCCGCGTCAGCGGACGGCCCGGAGCCACCCCAGGCGGAGGGCCGCACCTCACAAAGCTCGGTTTTGCCCCCGCTGGCTCCGGACCGAACAAGCCAGTCGAAATAGGCCGCCCTTAGAAACAGTTACATTAACCCAACCCTATGCAAACCAGACAGATACTCACCGCGCTGACCCTGGGCCTGATGCTCGGCGGCATCGCATCGACCGCCTACGCCGCCGAAAAAGCCCTCGGAAAAGCCGCCGCCGATGCGCAGGCACGCACCATCGCCGAAGAACGCAACGCCCGCCTGCGCGAATCGCTCAGGGACGAATGGAACAACCATGAATTCACCAACGGCGAATACCGGATGAAATTCTGGGACACCATTTATGGGCCTAAGACCGCGCCGGAGGGAGGGCGCAGCCTCTACATCTCGCTGCACGGCGGCGGGGGCGCGCCGCCGGAGGTCAACGACGGCCAGTGGAACAACCAGAAACGGCTCTACCAACCGGCCGAAGGCCTCTACTTCGTGCCCCGCTCCCCGACCGACAGCTGGAACATGTGGCACCAGGAGTACATGGACGACTTCCTGCGCAAGACCATCGCCGCCGCCGTGCTGTTCGAAGGGGTGAATCCCGATAAGGTCTATATCTTAGGCTATTCCGCCGGCGGCGACGGCCTTTACCAGCTCGCCCCGCGCATGGCCGACCACTGGGCCGCCGCTTCGATGATGGCCGGGCATCCGGGCGACGCCCGGCCCGAACCGTTGCGCAACCTGCCGTTCGCCATCTACATGGGCGGGCAGGACGGCGCCTACGACCGCAACTCGCTGGCCCGGCAGTGGAGCACGACCCTCGACCGGCTGGCGGTCGCCGAAGGCGATGGCAGCTATGTGCACGACACGCATATATACGAAGACTGCGGCCACTGGATGCTGCGCCGCGACACCATCGCGATCCCGTGGATGGCGCAATTCACCCGCAACACCTGGCCCAAGCGGGTGATCTGGGTGCAGGACGACGTGCTGCGTGACAATTTCTACTGGCTCGTCGTGCCGGAGATACACCGCAGGCAGGGAGCCAAAATCGTGGCGGAGATCGACGGGCAGACGGTTCGTATCGAAGAGAGCGATTCGCCCATCGTCCTGATCGGACTGAACGACACCATGCTCGACCTCGACAAGCCGGTAACGGTGGTGTTCGGGGACAAGACGGTGATCCGGAAGCGTTTCCGCCGCACGGCCTCGTCGCTGGCGCAGCCGCTGGACAAGAGTCCGTACAGCCTCGATGCGCCCTACCCGGTGGTGCTCCGGATCGAGAAGAATGCGAATGCCAAAGCTGGAGCTACCGTTACCCAGCTCTGACCTTTTTACCGTTCCCTTATGCGTACCCTCATTCAATCTGTTTGAGGGTACTTTTTTTTACCTCGCTCCGCTCATTTGGCCTGCGATCGACCTTCGGCCTTTCCCGCGACACCCCGTTCCTTCATGCGTTTTGGCTACTCAGGCTTGCTTGATGACGTCCGGCTACTGCTCCGTTGTGAACCAAGGGGATGAATGGCATTGCGCTTTTCCGGGGGCTGTCCAAGTCTTCCCTAATTCAATATCTCTTTACAGCGTCCGGATATCGATACCGGGGACGGAATCGATAAAATGGCTGCCCAGCAGCATCGACGGCGTGTAATATCCTCCCGGGCCGGTGTAGCCCAAACAATATTCCGCAATCCGAATGCCCGCCACTACGGTCAGCGCGTAAACGTTCGGCGTAGACATCATCATCTCCGCCTTCTCTCCGCCGGGCGATGTCGCTTCCCCCCAGAATTGGCCCCTCTCACTCTCCCGCGCCTGTTCATCCGGCCCTTTTTTGACGAATTTGCCTGCCATTTTCTTCAGGAATTTTTGTGCCGGCCGCGAACCGATGATCTTTTTGAAAGGATTGGTCATACGCACCAGCCAGATGTTTATCCGGGACATGGCCATATAGACCACACCATCGGGCACGCCGGTGGATATTCCGGTCGTAAAGACATCGCCCCAGGGAATGGTCACGGCCCATTTCGCGCCGTCCTGAAAAGGTATTTTCCGCATCCGGAAACCGTTCGGCACCGTTTTGAGCCGGTTGTTTTCGCGGACCAGACCGCCTTTTCCCAAACTCTCGATCGACGTTTTGACCGTGCCGATGCTCGGAGCCGTGCCGAAACAGAAAGCGAGGTCGAGCCGGGTGGCAGCGGGCACCCTCTCTTTGAGCATGGCAGCCAGGCAATCCGTCGGCACGATGTCGGTTCCTACGCCCGGCATAACGATAATGCCCCGTTGCCGTGCCTCGGCATCCTGCGCGTAACAACTCCGGAAAACCTCGATTTCGCCCGTGATATCCAGATAGTGCACGTGTCGGTCGAGGCACGCGCGAACCATCGGTTCGGCCGTGGCGGAGAACGGGCCGGCGCAATTCAGCAATACGCCGGTGCCCTGCAAATGGTTCGCGGCGTCCGGAATGGCGAAGGCCCTGTATTCCAGGCCCAGTTCGTCAGCGATAGGTTTCAGCTTCGCGGCGGACAACCCCGCGATGACCGGTTCGATCCCCCGTTTGACCGCTTCGCGCACCATCAATTCGCCTGCATAGCCGTAAGCGCCGTAGATCATTAATTTACACTCGTTCATCGCTCGGTGGTTTTAGCCATTTGCCGCATGACGGCCTTCGCCATCTCTTTGGAACTGAATGGGTTTTGTCCCGTGATTAAACGACCGTCCACAACGACTTTCGAGGTCATCGGTATCCAGGCCTTTCTGTAATCGGTTCCTCTCTCTTTCAACGACGCTTCGAGGTTGAAAGGCACCTCTTTTTTTCGCCGGGCAAGAGTCTCCTCGAACCAGCTGAAACCGGTCAGCTCTTTACCGGCGACCAGATACCCGCCCCCGGACAGTCTGACATTCAGCAACCCGCTCACACCGTGGCAAATCGCGGCCACGAGCCTATTTTCCTCGTAATGATCCCGGATAATGGTTTGCAAAACGGCGTTCTCCGGGAAATCGTACATCGTACCGTGCCCCCCGGCCAAATAAACGCAGTCGAAGCGCAGCCCCGAAACATCATCGAAACTTTTCGCGTGGTGCAGCATCTCCCTGAACCCCGCGTTGTTCCAATACGCTTTGGAGATCCTGTCCAAAACCATCGGTTTCAGGCTTTCGGGATCGACCGGTATATTTCCTCCTTCCGGACAGGCCACCGTGACCTCGTATCCCAGTTCCTTTGCCTGTCGATAGATATAGGTGAATTCACTGAGCCACAATCCGGTTGCCAAACCGCTGGCATACTTTGCAGTGCCGGTCGCCAGGATTAAAATAGTCTTATTCTTCATATGCCAGATTTTACGAGGAATATAACACTGCTCCGTAACCGCAGAGCCCCCCCGATCATTCGTCCGCTTTATGGCCGTACTTCAAATTCCATGCAAGAACTTTTTTATCACAAGGTTCCGCTTCGGATCGGAAATTCGAAATATCCCTATAAGTCGCATCCGGCACTTCTCGACGGAGAGGGCCGGGCAACACGGATGTGACGTAAACCAGGCAAAGACAAAGAGCGCTGGCCGCGATTGTAATCGCGGCCAGCGCTTCGTCGTTTTCTGCCGTCACAGGAGCCTGAATTCCGGATCGATATATTCATAAGGGGCTACTCCCGCTCGAAGAACGTCCTGAACATGCCCACACCGTCCAATAGCATTTGCCGGCCAGCGTCGGTTCCCCGTCCCGTTCAGGATCAAGCCATATCTTTGTACAAATCCACCTCGCCGCGCTCCGCCGCCCCGTAGATCGCCGACAGCCGCGCCACCACCGGCGACACCACCTCCAGCACATCCCTGACATACCGTTCCGCCGCATCCGCCTTCTTCTCCTCCGCCGGGCCATCCTCCGGCGCCGCCGTACCCCGTAGGCGGTACAGCATGGCCAGGTACAACGCCCGGAAACAAGCTTCCATGTCGCTGATCCCCTCCGCCGCCATCTCGCTGTCCCCCGCGATCGACGCCTTCAGCTTCGGCAGCTCCGGCGCCAGCGCCGCGAATGCCTTGTCGTAGCCCTGTTCCCTCCCCACCGGCGCCTTCAGCAGGTGCAGGTGCAAATCGTTAAGATCCCCGATCAGGTGCAGCGTATGATCCAAGTGGCCCGCCTTCTCCTTTCCTTCGGTTTTGAGCAGGTTCACCATGTACATATACCAGAAAAAGAGCGACTGTTTCTGTTCCGCGTCCAGATCTTCGTGCGGCTCCACCAGCGGCGCATAGATC
>JAJBVQ010000277.1 GCA_020859745.1 Rikenellaceae bacterium | reverse complement strand
TTCCAAGAGGAACCACGCCGTTTCGATGCAGTGCCCCGGATTGATAAGCCGTCCGGCCATGGAGTCGATAAACTCGCCGTTCGGCCCCACCGTCTCCAGCAATGCCTTGAACTCCAGGTGCATAAAATCGCTCTTTATCTCACGGATCGAGCTTTCGATTTGCGCGGAAAGTACCGGGTCATTCCCGATAGCCTCCCGTATCCGCGAAGCGGTATTGATGAGGATCATCGTCAGCGAATGCCCCTTCCCTTTAAAACCTTCCAAAAATTTCGGTTCCAGGAAGCCCGGGGTCGAGGTCATGTGCAGGATACGTTTGAAAAGCTCCAACGCTTTGGCCCCATAGGCCCGGTCACCCGAAGCAATCGAATACTCGGACATGGCGATGGCCGCGAAGCACTCCGAAAAGACGTACCGACGCTTGCGCACCGGAATACCGTCGGCAGTCACCTCGAAGTACATATGCCCGTCGGTATCGGTACAATACTTTTCGAGAAAATCCAACGTCTGCTTCGCCGCGTCGAGCCACTCCGTCCGCCGCTCGATATGATTATAGGCGAACGAGCAGACGAACGCGAACCGCCCCTGGAACCAGACGGACTTATCGCTGTCCATAATAACGCCCTCGCGGTCGAGCGCGGTAAAAATACCGCCGTTCTTCCGGTCCAGCCCGTTCCGTAGCCAGAACGGCAGGATATTCTCCGTCAGATCGGCCTTGTACTGCGCAGCCCAATGGCTGAGGTAAGTTTTTTTATCCATATGAAGTCTATTCGAGATAGGATTGTTTAAAACAGTTTCCGCGATAGCGGCCAGCCCGAGCCTCCCCCGGCGCAGGGCTGCAACCTAAAGGTCTTGCCCGCGCAGGCTCCGAGCCGAATATTTAACCGTAGGTTTTATTATTCAGTACCCGGCACCGCACTGTCGCTTTTCTGAAGAAAAGCTCCGCACAAGACTTTCGAGAATGCTGGCGCATTCTAAATCTATCACAGCCTCACTTTTGGCGAACTGGTGGGGCGTCAAGCCCTTCGGGCAAGCCCCACTCCGTTCGCCAAAAAATAAGGATTTCGGCAGACTAAGGTTGAGCGTAGCTTCACAAAGTTTTTTTGGTTCTTTTTGTTCACAAAAAGAACAGTACCAGACGGTACAGTGCAAAATAAACCTACGATTAAAACTTATTGCACCGCTCGAAGAAGCCGATGGCCTCCAGCTCCTTTTTCATCGCCGCCTCTTCCTCCGGCGTCACGTTGCGGAACGGCGTACGGTTCGGCCCCAGATCCAGACCGATCAGCTTCATGATCCGCTTGCCCCCCACGATATTGCCCCGGTAGTTGCAAATCACGTTGATGACCGCCTGTGAAAAGTTCTGCCGCTCGCGTGCCAGCTCCAGGTCGCCCGCTTCCCACGCCTCGATAATCCCCACCAGCTCGCGCCCGTTGTAATTCGTCGTCCCGCCGATACCCCCCTGCGCGCCGCCCATCGCCAGGCACGGCAGGATCGTCTCGTCCTGCCCGTGCAGCATGTCGAACTTCCCGTCCTTATACAGCCGGCACTGGTTGTACTCGTACAGGCTCTCATACGTGTATTTGATCCCCGCGAAATTCGGAATGCGGCCGTCCACCGCTTTCAGGAAATCGACCATCGGCAGGAAAGCGCCGTTGAAAGCCGGGATATGGTAGAAATAGAACGGCAGCTGCGGCGCTCCCGCCGCGATCTCCTCGCAGTATTTGACCAACTCCTCGACCCGTCCCACCTTCGGGAAAGGCGGAGCCATGGCCCCAATGCCCCACGCCCCGATTTGCTGCGCGTGCTGCGCGAGCCGGAAACTCTGCCGCACGCAGGTGCTCCCCACATGCACGATCACCTTGAAATCCGCCGGAGCCGCCGCCACCCAGGCCTCGGCCAACTGCATCCGCTCCTGCTCGGTGAGCATGTACCCCTCGCCCGACGAGCCGTTGATAAATACCCCTTTGAGGCCGTTTTTCTTCAGCATCGCGGCATAGGCCGGAATGGGCTCGAGATTGATGTCCCCGTTGGGATAAAACGGCGTGAACGGCGCGTCGATAAGGCCTTTGATCTTTTCCATACGATTGTTCTGATGGTTAAGTGTAATAATGAACCCGGAGCGGCGCCATGCCGGAACCGCATACCCAAAGATACCGAAATTCCCGGAAAAACGTCCGGTTACTGCGTCAGCACGTTCAGTTCGGCGAATGAAGCGCTCGCCGCGCCGTCCGCCGTGGCATCCACCACGAAACCGATGCGGCTTCCCCTGACCGGTTCCGCAAAGGTCACCACCTGTTCGATCGGGTTGGCCTTGATGTTCGAGAACTCGCCGTACGCCACCTCCCGGCCATCCACAAAGATGCGGTATTTCGACACCGGGCCCATTCCCCAGCGGTTCGCATCCGGCGTATAGGTCAGTCCCGTCACCGTATAGGTCCCGCCCAGGTCGAACACCAGTTCCCGGCTCTTGGAAAGCAGCAGGTACCACGCCGTACTGGGGTTTCCGTCGAACGCGGCGGCCGCTTTTTCGCCCGCAGGCGTCACGACCTTGAAGGCCGCCGTCGGAATGTCGAACGTGTGCGACGCCACCGGACTCACCTTGCCCAAAGTCGGATCCACCGCCACGGCTTTCACCGTTCCTTTCCGCGCCATGCCGAACGGCTCGCGGAAAAGCGGCGACTTAGCCGTCGGCGCAGTACCGTCCGTCGTATAGCGGATCTCCGCCCCCGGCGCGGCGCTGATGAATACCGTCCCCTCGGCATTGCGTCGGATCGACGGCTCGACCATCAACACCGGGGCCAGGTAAGCCTCGATATTGTTAATGCAGAGCGGCCCGCGCGATTCCGAGAAATTCACCCGCAACGCTTTCGCCGCCGCTGTCCCGAACCGAATGATGCGCTTGTAACCGACCGTGGTCATGGTGTCCTCCGTATCGACAGGTTGCCATTTGCCCAGCGTGTCGAGGTACTCCACCCCGAATTTCGCCACCCGCTGCCCCAGCGGAATGTACTCCTGCAAAAGCAACCGGTTCACCGGTGTCACCGTGTCGAAGCGGAATTCGACCGTGCCGGTCTTCACGGTATCCTCCGTCGCCCAGTAGCTGTCCCAATCGCCGTCCGTGATATAGGCCGCCTTAAAGCCTGAGCCACGCTCATTATTGACCGTTGGTTTGATGCCCGCAAGCAAATTCGTTTCGAACTGTTCGTCGAGCGTCCGCCGCCACTCCATGATCCGCGCGGAATCCAGCGGGTGTATCTTGCCGCTCAGCGCCACCGGAAAATTCATCAACAACGTGGCGTTGCGTCCCACGCTTTGGTAGTAAATGTTCACCAGATGCGACAGGCTACGCACCTGATGGTCCTCGCGGGGGTGGTAGAACCACCCCGGCCGGATCGACACGTCGCATTCCGCCGGCAACCACTCCGTACCGTCCGGCGAGCCGTAGTGCGGGTTATCGCCCGGCTTGAACGGCGCCCAGTCGGTCTGCCCGGCCCAGCCCTCCTCGTTGCCGACCCAACGGATCGTCGGCTCGGTACCCCCGAAGATCATGGCATCCGGAAACTTGGAGTGGATAAACTCCACGGCCCGCTCGTACTGGTAGTAGCTATTCGGGTCGATCGACCGCTTCTCGCGCGCCCCGCCGTAGTAGCCGTCCCCGCCGTTGGCCCCGTCGAACCAGTATTCGAACAGCTCGATGCTGTCGCAATACTCGGTAATCAGCTCTTGTATCTGGTTCTGGAAATACTCGGTGTACTCCGGTTTGCCGTAGTCGGCGTGGTTGCGGTCCCACGGCGAAAGGTAAAGCCCGAATTTCAGCCCGTACTTGCGGCAGGCGTTCACCAGATCGCGCACCATATCACCTTTGCCGCCCCGCCACGGCGAATTTTTGACGCTGTACTCCGTGTATTTCGACGGCCACAGGTTGAAGCCGTCGTGGTGCTTCGCGGTCAGGATAATCCCCTTGAAACCCGCCGCCTTGATGATGCGCACCCACTGCTCGGCGTCGAGGTCGGTGGGGTCGAAAGTCTCCGCCGGGGTATCTCCGTAACCCCATTCGAGGTCGTTGAAGGTGTTCAGCCCGAAGTGGACGAAAGCGTAAGTTTCCATCTTCTGCCAGTTCACCTGCGCAGGAGTCGGCACCGGATAGACCGGTTCCGGTGCTTCGCCTTTCTTCCCACAGGAGACGGCCGCCAGCGCAACGATACCTAACAAAATCGGTCTGATAATACCGGAGCCAGCGGAGGCAAAACCGAGTTTGCGAGGTTGCAGCCCTCTGCCCCGGATGGCTCCGGGCTGGCCGCTACCGCGGGAATTCATACGAAAAATTGTACTTTTTATCATTGCAGCATGGATTATTCGGTTCGGGTGTTGGCGTCCACCATGGAGGCCACGGTGGCATCGCCGGTCACATTGACGACAGTGCGCAGCATATCCAGCGGCCGGTCGAGCCCCAAGATCAAGGCCAGTCCTTCGGGCGGGATCCCGACGGAGGACAAGACCATGATCAGGATCACCACGCTGCCTCCCGGTATCCCCGGCGTGCCGATGGACGAGATGGTGGTGGTCGCCACGATGGTCAACAGCTGCATCCACGTCAGGTCGATCCCCAGCACCTGGGCGATAAACACCGCCGCCACGGCCTGGTACAGGCTGGTGCCGTCCATGTTGATGGTCATCCCCATCGGCAGCACGAACGAGGTGACGCGCTGCGACACACCCAATTTCAGCTCCACGGTCTCCATATTGAGCGGGAGGGTGGCGGCGCTGGAGCTGGTGGTAAAGGCCAGCAGCTGCACCGGCGGCATGGTCTTGAGGAATTTCTTCACCGGGGTCTTGGTAAAGAAATGGATAAGCAGCGGGTAGAACAGGAAGATCATCAGCAGCAGGCCGAGTGCAACGGTCAGCACATAAAGCCCCAGCGCCCCCAGCAGTTCGAGGTTGCCGGCGGTGTCGGCGATCATCCCGGCCATCAGCGCCAGCACGCCGATGGGAGAGTACTGCATAATGATGTCGATGAGTTTCAGGACAATGGCATCCAACGAGTTGATCAGCCCCATAAACGGCCCTGCCTTCTCCTTGCCGACGAACAGGACGGCGACCCCGATCAGGATGGCGATCACGATGATCTGGAGCATGCCGCCGTTGTCGCTCATGGCCCCAACCATATTGTCCGGAAAAATATCGACGAGGAATTGCAGCGGCGGGGTTTCGGCCATCTCGGCGGCCTGCGAATTCCGCTCGGCGACGGTGGTGCTGTAGCTGGCCTGCATGGAGGCGGCGCTCTCGGGACTCACCATCTTACCGGGTGCGATCAGTTCGACGAGTATCAACCCCACGGTAATAGCCAGCACGGTGGTACAAATATAGATACCGATGGTTTTGAAGCCGATCTTGGACAGCGAGGCGATGTCGCTGAGATTCCCGACGCCTTTGATCAGGGAGATCATCACCAGCGGTATGGCGATGAATTTGAGCAGGCGCATGAATATCTCGCCGAAGGGCTTGACCCAGTCGTCTATGCCGCCGGCAAAACCGGCGCAGATGGCGACGATGCCGAGCAGTATCCCGAGTACCATGCCGGCCAGTATCTTGACGTAAAGGGGTAGGCTGTTGAATTTCATCGACGGTTCCGTATCAAATCAGGGGCCGGGCAACCGGCCGATTACAAATATACACGAAAAAACGGAACCGGCGGGGTGTCCCGGTATCCCGGCCCGATAGGGCATAAAAAACTTGAGGGATTTTCCAGTTGGAAAATCCCTCAAGCCATACAATCCGGCACAAAGACCGACTAATAGAACCGGTACCGGGTATCCTGAATGTCGCTCAGGTTCAGGAACGCCTCGTAAGCGGCCATAAACGCGCTTTGCTGCGCTTCGGCCGACAGGCGCGCCTTTTCTACAGCGGCGTCCACCGGAGTACTCCGTTCTGCGGTGATCTCCGCCGCATAAACGCCGATGCGCCCGACGATGGGTTTGGAAACGACGCCCGTTTTGGCGATCCCCGACACGCCGCCGGTGAAAGCCGGGTCGAACCCTACTTCCGGCGCCATAAAGCCCTGGAAATTAATATCGTTATTGCTCAAAGTATCCACACCAAGCGTCGAGGCCAATGCCGCCACGGAGGTAGCCCCCGCCATCTTCTGCGCCAGCATCTCGCCCTTCTTTTCGCGTACCACCAGCGTTTTCACATTCTCCCTCACCTGGTCGAACGGCGCGGTGCCTTTCTCGCGCACCGCCGTAATGGCCGCGATCACGAAATTGTTCCCGAACTCCTTGACATCCGAGATCTCGCCCGGTTTGCCGTTGAACGCCCACCGCGCCAGTTCGCGCGACTGCTGCATGCCGCCCACCGTCCGGTCGTTCGGCCCCACGGTAGCCACGCGCTTGGCCAGCGCACCGTCGCTGACCGCTTTTTCGAAACCGCCGGCCGCTGCCGCCGTGGCGAACTTATTGGCCTTCCCGTAAACTTCGTTGCGGGTCTGTTCGCTGGCTTCGACATTATAGTTGATGACCCCGAGCTGCACTTTCTGCGATTCGCCCTTGGTACCGGTCACTTTCAGGATAAAGACAGCCTCCGGCGTGGTAACCGTTTTCACCGTTCCCGCTGCCGCTCCTTTGAGCGCCTCGGCGAATTGCGGGGTCAGCGTCTGCGGATCCATCATGCCCAGGTCGCCGCCTTCCGCGCTGCTCTGCTGGTCGGCGGAGAACTCCCGCGCTGCGGCAGCAAAGTCGCCGCCCTTCTGCAAAGCCGCCGACAGGCTGTCCGCCAAAGCCTTCTGGTCGGCCGAAATCACGATGCTGCTGACCCGAATACTGTCCGGCATGGTCTGCACGTCGGCGATGCGCGCCATCGTCCACTGGTCGCCGTTCAAGACCGGCCCGTAAACCTGTTCCGCCGACGCGCTGAAAGCGAACGTCCCCAGCTCGCCCGTGATCTCCCCCGCCTTGTAATAGCGGGTATCCGACGAGTTGTGCGAGTTCATCGCCACGAACTGCTGCACGTTTTTGGCCTCGGCCAAGTCCTTGGCCAGCTCGCGGACGCTCTTTTCGGCCGCCGCATAGTCTTCCGGCGAAGGCAGCGCCTCGAAAGTCACGTATTCGATGTCGCGCAGATCCTCCTGCTGGAACATCCCTTTGTGGCTGTTATAATATTTCCGCAGCTCGGCATCGCTCACCTGGACGGTGCTGTCGGCAATCGATTCGTACCGGCTCACGAGGTAATTCACGCTGTAAGTTTTCGACTCCAGCTCCGCCAACTGTTCGGCTTCCAGCCCCGTCACATACGCAGCTTTGTCGATCAGGTTCTTGAACTTGAAGAGCAGGCTCTGGTCACCGACCTCGCCCTGCAGGTAGTTCCAGAACATCTGCATCCGCCCGGTCTGATCCTGTCCCACGCGGGCCACGAACTGGCGCAGCAGGGCCGGTTCGAACATCCCGGTCTGCGGGTTGGCGAACATCTGGGCGATGATCGGCGAGGGGTTGGCGCCGCTGAGCAGCCCGATCATCTCATCGTCCGACACGGTGAGCCCCATATCCTTCAACGCCGGCTTCAGCGCTTTCTGGCGGATCATCAAGTCCCACGCCTGTACGCGGATCATTTCGTTCTCCTCTTCGGTCGAACCTTCGCGGCCGGTGGTGATGCGCTGCACTTCGGTCAGCTCGTCGATAGCCTGGGCGTACTCCTGGGTGGAGACCTTTTCGCCGCCGACCACCCCAACGTTCATCTTGGAGCTGTTCATCAGGGTGCTTCCCGAGGTAAGCATGTCGCCGAGCACGAACGCGAGCAGGGCTACGCCGATCACGATGGCCAGCAGGACGCCGCCTTTGTTTCTGAGTGTGTTGAGAGTTACCATTCCTATTTTGTACTTTTTATTATTCGCGCAGACCGAGGCCCGTCCCCCTACGGGCGCCTAATGGGGGCAAATGTACTGTTTTTTTTCGATATAGCGAAGCCCGCTTTCACGCCGGTCACGCTTTTGTGACCTGCACCAGTTCGATGCGCGTATGGCTGGTCCTCAGTATCTTGATCTTCAGGCCGTCCGCGCGGATCACGTCCCCCGGCCGGGGGATGTCCTCGCTCTGGTCGAGGATATACCCCGCCAGGGTATCATACCTGTCCGATTCGGGTATCCCCAGCCCGTAGGTTTCGTTCAGGTGGTCGATCTCCAGCCGCCCCGCCAGCACGTACTCGCCCGCAGCGATCTCTTTCTCGACCAGATAGTCGGCGTCGTGCTCGTCCTCGATCTCGCCGAATATCTGCTCCAGCAGGTCTTCGAGGGTCACCATCCCGGCCGTGCTGCCGAACTCGTCGATCACGATGGCCAGCGACTTGTGGTCGCGGATAAATTCGCTGAGGAGCTTCTGCTGCGACATGGTCTCCGGCACGTACAGGGTCTCCTGCAAAACCTCCCGGATCGTGCCCGGCCCGTTGAACAGGCTCTTGAGGTTGGCGTACCCGATAACGTTGTCGACCGTCCCCTCGAACACGGGCAGGCGCGAGTAGCCGCTGCTGACGAACAGCCGCCGCAGGTCGTCCACGCTGTCCTCCACGTCGATCGCCTCCATGTCGGTGCGCGGCACCATGCACTCGCGCACGCGCTGCTCCGAGAAATCCAGCGCGTTCTGGAACAGGCGGATGCGCTGTTCGTTGTCCTCCTGCTCATCGGCGTCCCCCTCTTCGTTCACGGCCGCTTCCTCCACCAATGTGGCGAGGTCCACTTTGCCGAACCCGGCGATCTGCGGGGTGTCGTCCACGCGCCGCCCCATGATCCGCAGCAACAGGGTGGAGAGAAAGGTGGCGAAACGCGACAAGGGATAGAAGATGATATAGAAGATGTAGAGCGGCACGGCGAACACCCGCAGGTAAAAGTTGGGGTTGGCCTTGACCACCGCTTTGGGCAGGAATTCGGCGGTAAAAATAATGATGAGAGTGGAGATAATGGTCTCCAAAGCATAGTTCGAGCTGCCCGTAACCGTCACGTAAAGGGTGCTCATGAATATGGAGTAGATGACCAGCGCGATGTTGTTCCCCACCAGAATGGTGGAGATATACTGCCCCGGGGCTTTGAGGAACAGGCTGGCGATATGGTTGTATGTCCGGCTCTGCTTGCGCTCGATCTCGAGCCGCAGCTTGTTGGACGACAGGAAGGCGATCTCCATGCCCGAAAAAAAGGCGGACAGGATCAAGGCCGCCACGATGATGACTATCTGTATCTCCATATGATCTGTTTGTGGCTACTGCACGGCAGCCGTATCCGCTGCGGCCGGCACCGGCGCGGCGGTAGTATCCCGCAGGGAGGAGGCGTCCACCTCGATCTTCCCGGTGGTATTGTGGAAGCTCCAGGTCTCGAAACTTTCGTCGGCCTCGAAGTTGGTCCCCACGTGCACGCTCCCGCCGTCGATCACCTTGGCCGTAGTGTCGCTGTATATCCTTTTCTTTTTCTGGTCCCAGTAAAGCCGCTCGGTAAAGAGGGTACGCCCCCCCTTCTCGCCCGTGTAGTTGTGGGCCACCACGTTCCCGCGGGCCTCCCACAGGTCGGTGACTTCGTTCAGGCGGGCGTAATCGGCCACCAGGTCGCTCTCCACATGCAGCAGGGAGTCGAAGGTCTCGATCTTGATCCCCTCGCGGAACTCCATGAACGGCTCCGTGGCAAGCTCGTACCGCTCCAGCAGCGGGGTCTCCATCCGGTACTGCCGGTTTCCGTCTATCGAATTGATAATACGGTGATTGTGACTCACCTGCGTCGGCGTGGTCTCCGGGTCTTTGATCGTCGGCTCCGGCTCTTTCTTTCCGCAGGAGGAGAGAAAAAGAGTGCCTGCCGCTGCGATAGCGGCAAGCACACTATGCCTGTTTATCAGTCGGTATAGGCTCTTCATAGGCAAAAGAGGAGGCCGGGTAACACCCGCCCCCTCTCGGAATAAGTCGGATTAACGCTCGCGCACCGTCGTCCGGCCGCTGATCCACCCACAGCTGACCGTGTAAGGGTCGCCCGGGTTCAGCCCGCGCATAAAGGTCTCCTCGGTCTTCGGGAAGTTGGCGCTGTAGTTGGCGATCATTCTGCCGATCTGTTCCTGCTGCGGGTCGTCCGACGGCAGCAACTGGCGCGCTTTGGCGAGGTTGTCCACCGCCAGCCACATGGCGGTCTGGCTGTCGAAAGCGCTGCATGCGCTGCCCGCGCCGCTCCCGTAAGCCGCCCCCAGCAAGAGGTAAGCCACACCGTTGTTCGGCTCGAGTTCGAGCGCCTGGCGGGCGAAGCCTGCCGCCTCGCGGTAAGAGCCGGAGGCGCTGCTCATGGTCGCCGCCTGGAGCAGGAAATTGGTCTTCTTGACCGGGTCGGTCTCATTGTTGATCCCCACGCGCAGGTATTCCATCGCTTTTGCGAAGTCTTTCTTTTCCTGGAACACGGAGGCCAGCTGCACGGCCACTTCCGGTTTCGGATTGACTTTATAGTATCTTTCCAGCATGGTCAGGTAGAACTCACTCGAGCACTTTCCGCGCTGGAGCAGGGCCAGGATGGTCTCGATCAGCTGCGGGTTCTCGGGATCGGCCTCGTATTTCGGCTTGTAGATCTTTTCAACGGTCTCGCAGTTGGCCGCCCCGCTGGTCGCGAACAGATCGTCCAGGGTTTTCGAAGCATCCGCGGCTTCGGCGCTCTGGTTCTGTGCGATCCGCTGGCTGAGCTGCTCATAGGTGTCGATCACCTCTTCCGGGGTCACGTCGTCCAGTTTGAAACTTTCGATCACCGAATTGAAGTACATGACCGCCAGTGCCGGTTCGAACGGGTGTTTCTCGTCGAGCGCTTCGCGGAACAACCTGAACAGGCGTTCCCGGTCGGCGGGCATCATGGTCATGAAAAGCCGCGCTTTCTCGCCTTTCAGGTAAGCCTCGCCCCGCTGGGGATGCTCGCCGAAAGCCTCGATACGCTTGTCGTACACCCACAGGATGCTGTCCACGTACAACCGGCGGTCTTCTTTGGTCTGCGCCGCTGCCGCTTTGTTCTTATAGATGTCGATCCCGCGGATATACATGTTCTCGGACGCTTTCGGGGCGTTCTCGATCAGCTGCCGCAGGTAGTTGGTGGCGGTGTTGTAATCTTTGGCTTTGTATGCGTCCCCGAAAAAGTTCAGGATACGGACGTTCTGCTCACGCGCGGCAGGATCGGCGCCATACCTGGGATCGTCCTTAAAATCCTGCGCCACAGCCGCGCCTCCCACTAAGGCCAAGGCTGCAATCAGTGAATAAACTCGCTTTTTCATCGGTTATGGTTAGTTTTTATTATCGTTCGGTTCAGGGAGGAGGGTGTTTTTCGTTGTAACGTTTCCCGCCTTCGGTTTAGTCTTTGCCCGGAGGGGAAAACCCGCCCCGGTACATGCGGTTAGTTGTATTTCGGCCTTACGAACCAGTAGTCGCTGCCGAACAGGCTCAGGGCCACGAACAGGTTGAAGTAACGTTCGCGCACCTGCCCCGCCGCCCGGCTGCCGCGCTCGCCGTATTCTACCCCGATCCCGACCTTGGAGAAGGTGCCCCGTTTGAGGCCGAAGTCAACACCCAGCGAGACCGCCGCGTCGTGGAGCTGGTCGCCGTTCTTGATCAGGTAGCTGTCGCTGTACCTCAGCCCGGCCTTGTAAGTCCACCGTTTCAGCGAGTTGCGGATGTCGAACTGGTTGGGCGTATAGCTGAACCCGAGCCGGAAATCCTGCTGTGCACCGAGGCGTATATCCTGGTCCTTGGGTATCTCGAACGCGCCTTTCCAGT
This sequence comes from Rikenellaceae bacterium, assembly GCA_020859745.1. Taxonomy (GTDB): domain Bacteria; phylum Bacteroidota; class Bacteroidia; order Bacteroidales; family Rikenellaceae; genus Rikenella. The sequence continues at coordinate 9,480 of JAJBVQ010000277.1, read as the reverse complement.
TCTGCCGGCTGTAATCAAACGCTATGCCCAGTTTGCTGGACTGGTAGTAGAACCCCGCCGATATCTTGCCCGGTATATCGAGGTTCCAGCGGCTGTTGCCCGCATAGATGGTGTCCGCCGTCGAGTTGCTGTACGAGAAGGTCAGCCGCGACTGCCTCACCGAAGCGGTCACTTTGGGCTGGTAGGTCACCCCGAGCGTCAGGGCGTTGTTCTTCCCGACCCGGAAGGTGTACTGTGCCCCTAAGGTAAACAATATTTTGCTGAGATTCTGGTTTTCGGTCGAAATTATGCTGCGGTATTCGGTCGATCCGAGGTACGGGGTGACCATGGCGTTGTACTGCCGTTCGATGTCCCCGAACCAGTAGTTCATGCTGGCCCCCAGCGAGAACCGGGGCGTGATGTTGACACCGAGGCTCATCGCCACCTGGGTGATCCCGCCGTCGCCGGCATAGTTGTAAATCGTACTCCCTATGTTCTCCGTAATGCTTTCGTTCTGCTCGATGATGCGGCTGGTGTAGCCCACCGAGCTGACCGGCGTCAGCGAGAAGCCCAGCCCCACGCCCTTGCCCAGCGGCACCGCCAGTCCCAGGTCGTGGATATTGAAGGTGTTATAAGAGGTAGAGGCTTTGTCGCTCTTGGCGTAGATATTCTTCCCCTCCCCCGCGAAATTGAAGATGGCCGACTGCCTGGGGATCACGCTCATCGCGGCGGGGTTGCGGTAATTGAAATTGTAAGGGCTGCGGGCCGCAACACCCACTCCGCCCATCGAGCGGTTGAAGGCACTGCCCCCCACGGCCATATCCCCCAGCCCGTACATGGTGTAGGGCGAGAAAGCATTGAGGCTGCTCATCTGGGCGTAAGCGGCCGGTACGGCGGCGATCCCGAGAAGGGCGCTCAACAGCAGTGCGGAAAAGATATGCTTCAATGTCCTAAATATTGGTTTGGGCATTATATTCGAGTATTCGGTTGAGTCCTTTGATAACAAGGTCGTAAGCCACAAATATCGGTTTTTTTACTTTGTCGGCAAAGAAATTCGCGTCCCGGCCGGCAAAAAAGACTGTCAGGGCCTCGTTTTTTTCGCCGATGCGGTCGATATAGCCCTCGATTTCGTGGATGATGCCGAGCACGACGCCGCTTTCGATGGCGTTCCGGGTCGAAGTGCCGGTCAGGTCGTAGCGCTCCGGCATCGTGCAAAGGGGCAGCCGGTCGGTCAGCCTGTGGAGCGCCTCGAAACGCATGGCCATCCCCGGCGAGATGTTCCCGCCGAGGTACTCCCCGGCGGCGCTGACGCGGTCGATGGTGATCGCCGAACCGAGGTCGACGATCAGCAATTCCCGCTCCGGGGCGATGTCCCACGCCCCCACGGCAGCCGCCAACCGGTCGGCCCCCAGCGTTTCTGGGGTGGCGTACAGGTTGGCCAATGGCACCGGCGTACCGGGCACGAAACGCATAAATCGGCTTACGTGACGGCGTATATACTCCTCGGTGCGCTCGTCGGGGTTTCGCGTGGTGGAGAGTATGGCCCGGTCGATCTGCGGATATTCGTGCAGCAAGTCCCGTATCTCGGGGCAGCTGAGCTCCTGCGCCACGTTCCTGAACACGATCTCCGGGCCGTCCATCACGGCGGTCTTGGCGAAGGTGTTGCCTATATCGATCACTAAATTCATACTACCATAAACTGTACGATTAACTCGACTACCGAGGATTTCGGAAATTTTGTCTTCTATCTCCCCATGTCAGGCCGGAGCCACCCCCGGCGTAGGCCTGCAATATTCGCTAACCGCTCATAGCCGGCCTCGCTGGCTCCGGCCCGCACGAAAGCAGTTTGTAAAATTGTACGATTAAAAATCAGCGATACGCAGTATCGCCCGTCCCGCCGCGGTCACGCGGACGCCGCCCGCGCAGGGCAGTTTCCTCCAGTAGGGTAGTTACAGCCCGGTTGGAGTGCCCAGCGGCACCGCCCGCCCACTAAAAGGGCAAGAATGAAAATTTCGCGTAAGCGGAATTTGCAGAATTGCCGCGGGCGCCTGAAAAAATAATCGTACGATTAAGTATCCATAGCGGTGAGTCCTTCGAGCGTTCGGCGCAGGGCCGCGACCGAGGGAGCCTCCCTGACCGACAAAGATAGTTTATTATTGGATTGGTTGAGTTTGAACTTTTTCGGCGAGGCAGTCACCGCCCTCAACAGCGCCATGAACCGGTCGCCCTGATAGAACGCCGACCGTTCATTGGCGACGAAATAGAGCGTCGCCGAACCGTTCCGGAGCACGATCCGCTCGATGCCGTCCGCTTCCGCCGCCCGCCGCAGGCGCACCACCTCGAACAGCTCCTGCACCGGAGCCGGAGGCTCGCCGAAACGGTCCGTGAGCCGCGCGATGAACTGCTGCAAAGCCTCCTCCGACCGGATACCGTCCAGCTCGCGGTAGAGCCGGATCTTCTCCGACGTGTTCCCGATATAACTGTCCGGCAGGTGGGCCGACGAGTCCGTCTCGATTACGCAGTCGATCGCCGCCGTGTCCGGCTCCAGCCCCTGCTCCTCGCGCAGCTCCGCCACCGCCTCGGCCATAATCTTCTGGTAAGTCTCGAACCCGATATCGGCGATAAAGCCGCTCTGCTCCGCCCCCAGGATATTCCCCGCCCCGCGGATGTCCAGATCCTGCATCGCAATATTGAACCCGGAACCGAGATCCGAGAACTCCTCCAACGCCCGAAGGCGCATATGCGCCTCGCTGGTAATCGCCTCCTCCGACGGAATCAGCAGGTAACAGTACGCCTTGCGGTTCGTGCGTCCCACACGCCCCCGCAGCTGGTGCAGGTCCGAGAGGCCGAACATATGGGCGTTGTTGATGATCATCGTGTTGGCGTTCGGGATGTCGATCCCCGACTCGATAATGGTGGTCGCCAACAGCACGTCGTACTCCCCGTAGATAAAATCCATCATCACCTTCTCCAGCTCCTGCGCGGGCATCTGCCCGTGCCCCACCGCCACGCGCACCGCCGGGCACAGCCGCTGGATCAGCTCCTTCATCTTGCCGAGGCTCTGCACCCGGTTATGCAGGAAGAAGACCTGCCCGCCGCGGTGCAGCTCCGCCTCTATCGCCTCGCGGATGACCTCCTCGTCGAAGACGTCCACCTCGGTGGCCACCGGCTGGCGGTTGGGCGGCGGCGTGTTGATGATCGACATGTCGCGCGCGCCCATCAGCGAGAACTGCAACGTCCGCGGGATCGGCGTCGCCGTCAGGGTCAGCGTGTCCACATTGGCTTTCAGGTGGCGCAGCTTCTCCTTGTTAGCCACCCCGAACTTCTGCTCCTCGTCGATAATGAGCAGCCCCAGGTCTTTGAACCGGACGTTTTTTCCCAGCAACCGGTGGGTACCTATAATAATGTCGATCTTCCCCGCCGCCAGATCATCCAATATTTCATGGGTCTGCTTGGTCGTCTTGACCCGCGAGAAATTCTCGACACGCACGGGAAAATCCTTGAGCCGCCGCGAAAAGGTGCGGTAATGTTGCAGCGAAAGCACCGTGGTCGGCACCAAAACCGCCACCTGCTTGCCGTCGGTGGCCGCCTTGAACGCCGCCCGGATGGCGATCTCGGTCTTTCCGAATCCCACGTCCCCGCACACCAACCGGTCCATCGGTACGGCCTGCTCCATATCCTCCTTCACGGCCTGCGTGGCGCTCTGCTGGTCGGGCGTATCCTCGTAGATGAAAGAGGCCTCCAGCTCCTGCTGCATAAAACCGTCCGGCGAATAGGCATACCCCTCGCTCGCTTTCCTGCGGGCATAAAGGGCGATCAGCTCGCGGGCGATGTCCTTGACCTTGTTCTTGGTGGTCTGCTTGAGCTTCTGCCATGCCCCCGAGCCGAGCTTGTGCACCTTCGGCTCCGGCGCGTCCTTGTCCTTGTATTTGCTGATGCGGTGCAACGAGTGGACGTTGACGAACAGGATGTCGTTGTCCCGGTAAACGAGCTTGACGAACTCCTGCACCACTCCGTTGGTCGTGCTGCGCACCAGCCCGCCGAATTTTCCGACCCCGTGGTCGATATGCACCACGTAGTCGCCGATCTGCAAGGCGTTCAGCTCGGCGATGGTCATGCTCTCGCGCCGGTCGATCTCGCCCGGCACGGTGTAGCGGTGGTAGCGGTCGAATATCTGATGGTCGGTGTACAGCGCCAAGTGCAAAGCGGGCATCACGAATCCGCCGTGCAGGGTGACCGGCACATGGCCGTACCCCACATGCTCCAGCCCCACGGACTCAAAAACATTTTCGAGCCGCTCCATCTGGGCGCGGTTTTCGGTCAGGATATAGGTAGTGCGGCCCTCCTCGTTCCCCCGTCGGATATCGGCGGCGAGCAGTTCGAAGTTTTTGTTGAACTGGGGCTGCGGCGATGCGCCGAAGTCGATGTCCTCCCCTTCTGCCGGCCGTTCCGGCGCGTTGACGTTCAGGGAGATCCACCGCCAACCTTCCGTTTCCTCTACGAACCGTTTCCGGCTGGTCACGTGCCGGTCGATCTCGGTCGGGTCGGCCAGCTCGCCCAGCAGTTTGGTGCGTATCTGATCGAGTTTTCCGAGAAACTGAACGGGGTTGACCATCCACAGGGTCACGCTGTCGTCGCCGATATATTCGGCCAGCGAGACTCGTTTTTCTGCCAGCGCAGGATTCTTGAGGTTCGGCACGATCTCCACTTCGTCGCGGGTCTCGGTCGAGAGCTGGCTCCCGACATTAAAGAGCCGGATGGATTCGATGTCGTCGCCGAAGAAGTCGATGCGGTAGGGTTTGCTGTCGCCGAACGAGAAGATGTCGATAATCCCGCCGCGCCGCGAGTATTGTCCGGGTTCGCCGACGAAATCGACGCGCTCGAAGAGGTAGCCGGCGAGTTGTTTTTCGAGGTCGTCCATGGCGATGCGCTGCCCTTTGCGGATACGGAGCATATTCTCGGTCAGCCGCTCCCGGTCGGCGACTTTCTCGGCAAGCGCTTCGGGATAGGTACAGATTACCAACGCCTTTTCCGGATCGGTATGGTTGCCGAGCGCGGTAAGAACTGCGGTGCGCTGCACGATGCCGGCCGGATCTTCTTTCTGGGTCTGGACGGAGCGCTTATAAGCGGTGGGGTAAAACAAGATCGCGCCGGGAAAGGCATTCCCGACGAGGTTGATCAGGTCGTTGCAGAGGTACGAGGCGGCATCGCGGTCGTCGGCCACGAGCATATGTATCCCTCCCTTTCGCCGGGCGACGATCCCGGCGGCGAGGGCGAGCAGTGACCCTGCCATCCCTTTGATACGAAGGGTATTATCGTTGTCGTATCGCTGTTCGAGCTGCCGGACGGGAACGCTCCCCCCGATCCGCTGCTCCAACTCTTCTATGGTCATCCTGTATATTTATCGGTTCGTTTTATTACTACCCCTGTATGGAACTGCCGCTTTTTGTAAAAAGCGGCACCAAAAACTTTTGAGATAGCTACGCTACTCCTTAGTCTGCCGAAATCCTTCTATTTTGGCGGGCGGAATGGGGTTTAAAGCCCTTCGGGCCAACCCCATTCGCCGCGCCAAAAGTGAGGCTGTGATAGATTTAGGATGCGCCAGCATCCTCGAAAGTTCTTTGCGGAGCTTTCTTTCAAGAAAGCGACAGTGCGGTGCGGGTAGAGATAAAAACGAACGGTTAAAATAAGCGTACCGTACGGGCCTCGTCCGTGAGGCGCATCGACAAGAAATCGACCCCCGTCAGCAGCACCGCCCCCGGGCGTTTGCCCCGCTCGAAACTCCCGATCGCGTCCCCCAGGCGCAAAGCCCGCGCACCGTTCAGCGTCGCCCACTGCAAAACCGCCTCTAAGGGAATATCCGGGTTATGGGCCGACAGCCATTTGATCTCCTCCGCCAGCGACAGGGAAGTATTCGAAGACAGGCTGTCCGTCCCCAGAGCCACCCGCGCCCCCGCCTCGTAAAGCATCTGCGCCGGCGGGAAATCCGCGTCGATATAATAATTCGACCGCGGGCAGAGCACGAACGTCACATCCTCGAAATAATTCAGGATCAGCTCCATATCCTGACGCCGCATCTGCGTGTCGTGGATCAGGATCAGGTGCGCCTCCTTCGGCAAAGAGGCCACCAACCGCTCCGCATGCCCCCCGTAAGCCAGGAAATCAGGCTCCCGGCCCGCCGACTCCTTCACCATATCGTAAATCCCCCCCCGGCGGTCGAAAAACTCCACCTCCGCAGGAGTTTCCATAAAATGGATCGACATCAGCGGCGAATCCGCCGCCAGCCGGAACAACTTGTCCGACATAAAATACGTGGAATGCTGCGTCGGCGTGATCTCCAGTCCGTCCGCCTTCGCCGCCGCCAGCAACGGGTCCACAGATCTATGGTAAAACTCTTCGGCATCGGCGTCCGCCGGCATCCCGAAAAACTCCGCGAACGTATGGTAACGCGTCCTCCCCTCCCGCATGGCTTTGACCTTCGCCGGGAAAGAGGTCGTATCGTTGCTGATATCCCCCACCGCCTGAATCCCCTCGTGCCACATGGACAAGTCCTCTTCGATGGCCCGCTCCACCTGCTCCTCGCGCGAATAGTCGTTGCGCTTGGACACCACATGCCGGATAAACTCCACCATGCCCGCATGCTGGGGAATAGCCCCCCGGAAGAACGAAAGTTCCAGATGGCAGTGGGCGTTGGTCATCCCCGGAATGAGGATACCGTTGTGGTATTCGGTTCGGGGCAGGGAGTCGATCCGGTCGCACTGCTCCACGCCCAGCACCGCGCCGTCCGCATCGAAATGCACGACGCCGTTCCGGATCAGTTTACCGTCCGGTGAAAGGAGGTAGGGGGCCGCCACGCTGCGCGAGGCTGTCGAGGTAACGTTTTTCATAATAGGAATCCAATTGGTCCGGGAATCCGGTTATCTGCCGGAGGTGCAAAGCCCGTGCCTGGCGCACCGGAAGGACATGCACCAGCCGGATACCGGCCAGGTAACAGGTGTCTTTCGGGATGTCCGGCCTCAGGGTTTCGGAGAGCGTTATCTCCAGCAATTTAACATCGGGGTCTACCTTGATCTCGCCTTCGTAAGGGACAGTATCCTTGGCCGTCGGAAGCCACAGCGTGCTCTCGGCCAGTTTTCCGGCCTTGTTTATGCGCCGCGCGCGTACCGACTTGGTGTAAGAGCGGGCATGGCCCCCCGTGGAGTAATCGAACTCGATCTTATAGATCCCCGGCGCCACGGCAGAATCCCCCGCCACAGGTCCCGAATAGGCGATCTTGTAGCCGTCCAGTTTACCCCTCAATACCGTGTCGCTGCGGAACACCGTGTCGGAAGTCCGCGCCTGTGCGATCGAATCGATCCGCAGCTGCTCTTTGTAGCGCGCTTCGGCCACGATCCGCGACTGCTTGATGTCCGTGGCCACCCCGCTGAGGATATTGGCCAGCGGATTGCTCTTGCGCATGGACATTTCGCGGATGGTAAACCGGAAATCCTCCATCGTATAGCCGTGCTTCTCCAGTATACGGGTCTGCAAGTCAAGCGAATCGCGCGGCAGGCCGTCCGGTGCGGATTTATCCACCTGGAGGATGGCCTGGCTGACCAGTGCCTCGCGCATGATGGTGCGCATGGTTGCCTCCGGTATGGCCCGCGGCCCGCGGTGGCATGCCGATAGGACGAGCGCGGCCAATGCTATGTATATGTATTTTATCATTTCCGTTTGATCAATCCGGCAGCCGTCAGCGCGCTGACAGCCGTCCCCAGCAACAATACGCCCCCCGCCACGGCCAACAGGTCGAACGGCTCGATCCGCACGGGATAGGCATCCATAAGGAACGCGTCGCCGGCCATTTTTATGATGCCGGCCCGCTGTTGCAGGACGGCAAAGCTTATGCCCAGCAAAAGCCCGATCGTCACGCCGCCGACGGTGATCAGCGTTCCTTCCCATGTAAAAATCCGCCGCAACAGCTGCGGCGTGCCTCCCATCGCCAACAACATCCCGCGGTCGCGCTCCTTGTCCGCCGCCAGCATTACCACCGACCCTACGAGGCTCAGCGCGGCGATCAGCACCACGAACATCAGCAACAGGTAGATGATCCACTTCTCCTGGGCCACCATCCGATAAACAGTCTCTTTCTGTTCGAACCGGGTCTTCACGTCGAAACCGGGCCCCGCAACGGCGGAAACGGCCCGTTTGCCCGCCTCTTCCGGCACGCCGTCTTTCAGCCGTATCTCCAGCGAGGACACTTTACCGCCCGCTCCGGCCAGCCGCTGGGCGAACTCCAGCGGGACGAAGATATAGCGGGAATCGGTCTGCTCGTCCAACGCGTAGATCCCGGCAGGCCGGACGCGCGCCGTATGGTAAAGGCCGGTGGGCAGGAACGACGGGCTGCCGCTGCCCGGACGGATGGCATACAGCTGCAACGGTTCGGGCAACGCGGTCTGCACGCCGAGCGCGTAGGCCACTCCCTGTCCGATAACGGCTTCATCCAGTTCACCGTGCCGCAAGCGGTATTTCCCCTGCACCATCCGCCGCTCGATGGGCACCACATGCGTATAGGCGGAATCCACGCCGCGCATCGAGGCGATCCACTGCCGGTCGGAATAGGCGATCAGCACGTTCTGCTCGGCAGTGGCGCTCACGACTTCCACTTCGGGCAGGGCCGCTATGCTTTCCTGCATCCGGCGGCCATCGAACAGCTGCCCCTCCCGGGGAGTCACGCGCAACTGGGAGTCGAATTCGCTGTACATCTTCCCGATAAAGTCGCCCAACCCGTTGTGGAACGAGAGGATCACGACCAGCGCCATAACGGGCACGGCGACGGCCACGACGCTCACCCCGGCGATCAGGTTGATCACCGAGTGGGACTTGCGGCTGAACAGGTGCCGCCGGGCTATGAAAAACGGAAGCATACTACTCTGCAAAGGTACGTTTATTTTGCAATGGGTTGGAGGCAACCGTCCCTTTTTGACCTTCGGTTTTCCTTTTCGCCGCTCGGCAGTTATAAGCCAGCTTGCACTGCACTCGCCGGCAGCGTCGGTTGAAAGAAAGGGACCCAAAGAACTTTTGAGCCAGCTGCGCTACTCCTTAGGCTCCGCAATCTTCATTTTTTTGGGGGCAATTAGGGCAGGAGCCAGCGGAGCCGAAACAAGCGCAGCGCAGTTGCGGCCCTCCGCCGGGGGTGGCTCCGGGCCACCGCTGACGCGGAAACATAGCAGTAGCCACAGCCCGCTTTACAAAAAGAACGGTTGCCTCCAACTTATTGCAAAATAAACGTACGGCTAAAAGAGCAGCAGGTAGGTCAGGGCTCCGGCCGCATACCCCGCCAGGGCGATCAGCGAGAACCGCTTGAGGTAGTACATGAACGAGATCTTCTCCATCCCCATGACCGTCACCCCCGTCGCCGAGCCGAGGACCAGGAGGCTGCCCCCCGTCACCGCACAGTAGGCCCGGACCGGCCAGCACTGCCCGTTCATCATGGAATCCAGCGCCGACGGATCGCCCGGG
>JAJBVQ010000183.1 GCA_020859745.1 Rikenellaceae bacterium | reverse complement strand
GCACTGTACAACGCATTATGAAAAGCTAAAAACAAACCTGATTTTGTTTTTAGCTTTTTATGTATTACTTTCACCTTGTTATGAAAATCGCACTGATAGGCTACGGCAAAATGGGGCACGAGATCGAGCGGATACTCGTGTCGAGGGGACATACCGTTCCCCTGATTATTGATATGGATAACACCGACCAGCTCACCGCGGAGAATCTTGCGGCGTGCGACGTGGCGATCGAGTTCACCACTCCGGCGACGGCATTCGGGAATATCATGACCTGTCTTGATGCGGGCATACCTGTGGTGTGCGGCACCACGGCGTGGCTCGACAAACTGCCGCAGGCGGAAGCCTTGTGCAAAGAGAAGGGCGGAGCGTTTTTCTATGCTTCGAATTACAGCATCGGGGTCAATATCTTCTTCGCCGTCAACCGGGAGTTGGCCCGGATGATGAACCACTTCCCGGAATACGACGTCACGCTGAACGAGGTGCACCATGTGCAGAAAAAGGATGCCCCGAGCGGCACGGCGGTGACGCTGGCCGAGGATATATTGGCGGGAATCGACCGGAAAACCTCGTGGTTTCTGGGGACGACGACCGACGCGGACAAGCTGGAGGTGACGGCCCAGCGGCGGGCGATGGTACCGGGCATCCATACGGTGGTCTGGGAGTCGGACGCCGACGTGATCACGATCGACCACAATGCCAAGAACCGAGGCGGGTTCGCCATGGGGGCGGTGCTGGCGGCGGAATTCCTGGCTGGGAAACGCGGTACGGGCAAGGTTTACGGCATGAAAGACCTGCTGGGGTTTTAACCGAAATTACATTCTATGAAAGCTATCGATAAGCTGCGCGAAATATGGGGGAACAAGTGGGTCAAATTCTCGGTGGTGAGTTTGATCTACGTGCTGTGGTTCGTGATCTGGACGCGGAACCTGCTGTGGCTCCTGGGCGTGGCGGTCATTTACGACATCTATATCAGCAAATATATCAACCGGATCTGGCTCGACCGGTACCGCGCTTACAAAAAAAAGCACAACGGGTTCCGGAGGGCGATGGAGTGGGTGGAGGCATTGCTTTTCGCCGTGGTCGTGGTGGTGCCGCTCAAGATCTATTTCTTCGGCCTGTACGTAATCCCTTCCTCTTCGATGGAACAGACGCTGCTGGTCGGGGACTATATCTTCGTCAGCAAGCTGCACTACGGACCGAAGATGCCGAATACGCCGATCTCGTTCCCGTTCGTGCAGAACACGCTGCCGTTTACCAAGACTGCGCCGTCGTATGTGGATTGGGTGCAATGGCCATATAAGCGGTTGGCCGGGAGGGATGTCGTGCGCAACGACGATGTGGTGGTTTTCAATTTCCCGGAGGGGGATACCGTGGCGTTGGGAACTATCACGGTGCCGGAAGAGTACGGGAGGTCGCTGGCGACGGACGTTTCGACGACCAGTTATTACGAATTGCTGCGTTCGCTGGGCAGGGATAGGGTGTACAGCGAATTGAAAGTGATGTACCGGCCGGTGGATAAGCGCGAGAACTATATCAAACGCTGTGTGGCGGTTGCGGGGGACACGGTTCAGGTGATCGACGGAAATGTGTTCGTCAACGGCAAGGCCCAGAAAGTTATTCCGGGGGTGCAATACCTGTATATGATAAGCACCGCATCGCCTATCGGCAATAAAGTGTTCGAACGGCTGGGCGTCAACCCGGAAGAGGTGGGGTACAATGCGGAAGCGGGACGCTACACGATGCCGCTGACGGCGGAAGGGGTGGAGCTGATGAAGGGGCTGCCGGAGGTGACGGAGGTGGTGCGCTATGTCAGCCGTATTCCCAGCGAGTCGATCTTCCCGCACGATCCGGAGCTGTATCCGTGGACGGAAGACCTTTTCGGGCCGCTGTGGGTGCCGGAAGCGGGCGTGACGGTGCCGCTGACGCCGGAAAATCTGCCGCTCTACGAAAGGATCATCCGCAATTACGAAGGGAATACGCTGACGGTGGATAATGCGGACAGTACAATTTATATAAACGGTTCTCCGGCAACGGACTATACGTTTAAAATGGACTACTACTTCATGATGGGGGACAACCGGCACAACTCGGCGGATTCCCGTTTCTGGGGCTTCGTCCCGGTGGATCATATCGAAGGGAAAGCCTCTTTCATCTGGCTCTCCATTACGCCCGGAAAGAATATATTCACGGGACTGCGCTGGGGGAGGATGTTCCGCGGCATCGACTAAGCATTACATTAGCATACAATAACTAACCATAAAATACCCAAACACTTACCATTTATGAACGAAGCACTGAAAATAGTCGTTCTGGCCAAACAGGTTCCCGACACGAGGAACGTGGGCAAGGACGCTATGAAAGCCGACGGTACGGTTAACCGGGCCGCTTTGGCGGCCATCTTCAATCCGGAAGACCTGAATGCTTTGGAACAGGCCCTCCGCATCAAAGATCGTTACCCGAAATCGACGATCACCATTCTGACCATGGGGCCGTTCCGCGCGGCGGAGGTTATCCGCGAAGCGATGTTCCGGGGAGCGGACGGTGGTATATTGCTGACCGACCGCAAGTTCGCCGGGGCGGATACGCTGGCGACCAGCTATACTTTGGCGTGCGCCATCAAAAAGATGAATCCTGACCTGATCGTCGCCGGACGGCAGGCCATCGACGGCGATACGGCACAGGTGGGGCCGCAGGTGGCCGAGAAGCTGGGACTGCCGCAGGTGACTTATGCGGAACAAATCGACGGGATCGATGTGCAGTCGGGCGAAATAACCATCCGCAGGCGTTTGGAACACGGCGTGGAGACCGTGACGATGCGCTTGCCGGGGGTCATCACCGTGAATGCCAGCGCGCCGGAGTGCCGGCCGCGGAATGCCAAAATGGTGATGAAATACAAGCATGCCCGGACGGTAAGCGAGGTGCAGGAGCAGCAGGAAGATTACTACCTGGCTTTGCACAAGGAGCGCTGTTACCTCTGCATACCGGAGTGGGGCGCCGCAGACGTGAATGCCGACCCGGAATCGCTGGGACTGAGCGGATCGCCGACCAAGGTGAAGAAGATCGAGAACATCGTGTTCCAGGCCAAGGAAGCGAAGCACCTGACGGGGGAAGACGCCGAGATAGAGGGGCTTATGAAAGAGCTGATCGCTTCGCATACAATCGGTTAATGTCGCTTACCTAAACTCACACACCAAAAGAAATCACTATGAACAATATATTCGTTTACTGCGAGATAGAGGACGGGAAAGTGGCCGACGTTTCGCTGGAACTTCTGACCAAGGCGCGGACTTTGGCGAAAACGCTGGGGTGCCAGGTCGAGGCTTTGGCTATCGGGCACAATCTTCAGGGGATCGAAAAGCAACTGGCGACTTACGGAGCGGAAATCGTGCATGTGGCCGACGGGGAGGAGCTTGCGCCATTTCGGACTCTGCCCCATGCGGCTATAATTTGCGGGGTCTTCAAGGAAGAACAGCCCCAGATCGCTCTGTTCGGCGCTACCTGCACGGGGCGCGACCTGGCGCCGCGGGTCTCTTCTGCGCTACACAGCGGTTTGACTGCGGACTGCACGTCACTGGAGATCGGCGACCATACGGAGGCGAGGACGGGTAAAGAGTATAAGGACCTGCTGTACCAGATCCGTCCGGCTTTCGGGGGGAATATCATTGCGACGATCATCAATCCGGATCACCGGCCGCAGATGGCCACGGTGCGCGAAGGGGTGATGAAGATGGAACCCGTTCCGGCCAATGAGGCTAAAAATGCGGAAGTGAAGATCGTCGATTACAAGAAGTATTTGAACGACACGGACTTTGCCGTGAAGATCGTGGCGCGGGAGATGGAGGAACGCAAGATCAATATCAAAGGATCGCCGGTCATCGTCGCGGGCGGATACGGCATGGGTTCCAAGGAGGGGTTCGGGCTGCTTTACCAGCTGGCCGAAGTGCTGGGAGCGGAAGTAGGGGCCTCGCGTGCGGCGGTCGATGCCGGGTTTGCGGAGCATGAGCGGCAGATCGGGCAGACCGGGGTGACGGTGCGGCCGAAACTCTATATCGCCTGCGGCATATCGGGCCAGATACAGCATACGGCGGGTATGGACGGCAGCTCGATGGTAATCTCGATCAACACCGACCCGGAAGCGCCAATCAACAAGATCGCCGACTATGCCATTATCGGGGATGTGAACAGCGTGATCCCGAAAATGATCAAATATTACAAACAGAACAGCAAGTAACAGAGATATGGCTAACTTCTTCTCAGACAATAAAGATATACAGTTTCATCTGGACCATCCCCTGATGAAAAAGATCGTGGACCTCAAGGAACAGGGGTTCAGGGATAAGGGAACGTACGATTATGCGCCGGTGGATTACGAGGATGCAATCGACAGCTACAAGAAAGTGCTTGAGATTGTGGGCGACGTAGCGGCGAATACCATAGCGGTGAATGCCGACTCGGTGGACAAGGAGGGGCCTCGGGTCGAGAACGACCGGGTGATCTACGCCAAAGGAACGCAGCAGAACCACGATATGCTGACGCAGGCGGGCGTTTACGGGATTTCGTTGCCGCGACGGTTCGGGGGGCTGAATTTTCCGCTCGTGCCGTATGTGATGACCTGCGAACTGGTCAGCCGCGCGGATGCCGGCTTCGGGAATATTTGGGGCTTGCAGGACTGTGCCGAAACGCTGCACGAATTCGCCAGCGAGGAGA
>JAJBVQ010000276.1 GCA_020859745.1 Rikenellaceae bacterium | reverse complement strand
GTTCATACCGCTGCCGCTCAGGATTCCTCTCCGTCCGGATCATTGGACGAAGCTCTTTACCACTCCATTTGCGAACGGGTGCAGGCACCGTTGGTCTTCTCCACACGCGATACCGTGTTTGCCCTCTCTTTGCCCCAGGATGAACCTGCCGAGGTTTACGTACAGCTTACCGTAGGTAAGAACGGTAAAGTGAAAGAAAAGCTCACGAAAGTCCATGCCAACCATATCGCGGGATATGTAGCCCCTGCGTTTCTTGCGGCAACAAAAGCAATGAAAGTCGATAAAGGATTACTGGCGGGAATAACGGGCAAGGATACCTCGTTGTTGCTTACTTTCCCGATGGAATATTGTCATGTATTGGACACAACTATCGTCGCCTCGCGTGCGGGTGCTTATCCGTATCAATCTCGTTTATTCTACGATAACGTACTGACACCCTGGATTACCCATAATGATAGGTTCGGGGAATATTCTCCCGGAAGTATGATGGGGCATATAATCGCTTTGGAAAATCCATACATAGAGAATCCTCGTATTCCGAAATTGAATGATTATTCAGGGCCGTTAAGTTTCTATATCGTTTTCTTCAAAGACCAACCGGAATAAATATCCCTCTATTTTCAACAAACCAAAGAGGCCGGAGCGATAACGCTCCGGCCTCTTTTCATTTCTAACAGCCGCATTACTCCGACTTGAGCGAATCGACCGGATTGGCCATCGCCGCCCGCAGGCTCTGCACCGACACCGTCGTCACAGTAATCAGCATCACGACCAGCAGCGACAGGGCGAATATCCACCAATACATCGGCGTCCGGTAAGCGAACGAAGCCAGCCACTCCCGTACCCCGTACCAGGCGAACGGCGCCGCGATCACGAAGCAGACCGCCACGATCCAAATGAACTTGCGGTTGAACATCTTCAGGATCTCCAGCACCGTAGCCCCCATGACCTTGCGCACACCAATCTCCTTGCGGCGGTACTGCGTCTCGAACAGCACCAGCCCGAACACGCCCACCAGCGAGATCACCACCGCCAGCAGCGAAAAGATCGTCACCAGACCCGTTGTCCGGCGCTCTTTCATATAGAGCTTGTTGAACACCGTGTCGTAGAACTGGATATCGGCCGGGTAGGTTGGATCGACCGAAGCCAGCGTATTTTTGATCACTCCGGCCGCATCGTACGGATCACCCGAAGTTTTCACATACAGCCACTCCAGCGGCACTCCCACCTCACCTACCATAAAGGTCATCGGCCCGACCGTATTACGCAGCGATTTGAAATTGAAATCCTCCACAAAGCCCACGATCTCCGTGCCGTTCTGGAATTGCTGGCCGATCTTCAATCCGTACATCCTCCGCGCCGTCTCGTTGACCAGCAGTTTGCGCACCTGGGCATCCTGTTCCGACTCCAGGTAATCGCGCCCCTCGGTGATTTTAACTCCCAGCATGCGGGGCAAGTCCCAGTCCACATAAAGCACCTCCATGCGCATATTCTCCCCCTCTTCGTTTTTCCCGAAACCCCAGTTGGAATAGTTATCGCTCGATCCCACGACCGATGCGCCGAACGACACCCCTTGCACCTGCGCATTTTCCGTCAGGCGGTTGCGCAGCAGCTCCTCACTCCGGTTAGCCATTTCCGGCGAGAGCCTGACCAGGGCGAAACTCTGCGTATCCAGACCCGTCCCCACCGACCGCATGAAATCGTTCTGCACCTGCATGAACAGCGCAGCGATGATCAGTCCGATCGACACCACGTACTGGAACCCGATCAGCGTAGTCCGCAGTTTGCGCCCTTTGGGCGACATCCCGAACGACCCTTTGAGCACCAACGCGGGAGGGAACGAAGTGGAGTAGAACGCCGGATATACGCCGGCCACAAGCCCGACCGCCAAGGCGACTACCAAGGCCAGCCCGAGTATCGGCAAGTTGGAACCCAAGTCCATCCGCGTTGAAAGAAACTGGTCGAAAGAGGTCTGGCCCAGCAGATAGGTAATCAACAGCGCCAGCAAATAGGCCAGCAGGCTGATCCCCACCGCTTCGCCGATCAGGGCTTTCCTCAGCATGGACACCGGTGAGCCGAGCACTTTCTGCGTGTTGATGCTCTTGATGCGCATCGGCGTCAGCGACGTGGCGAAATTGACGAAATTGATCGAAGCGATGATAATGATAAGCAGGGCGATAGCCGACAGGACAGCCGTAGTGGTGCGGCTCCCTTTCTGGGCACGGTCGGACATGGTATCGGTTTCGTAATAAACGTCGGGCAGCGCGGTCAGGCGCACATCCTTCAGTGTCATCCAGGTCTCGGCCTGCAAGACCGGCTTCAGCTGCGCCAGCCACTCCTTTTCCAGCTCGGCTTTCGAGTCGGGCGAGTGCAATTTCACGAAAAAGCTGTACCCGCTGCTGCCCCAAGCGTCGACAGGCAGCATCTTCGACCTGTCCAACGGGATGTAAATGCGGTTTTTGATCTGCGTGTTGTCCGGAAAATCCTTATACACGCCGCCCACCGTCATAACCGGACGCAGAAAAGAGACCGCAACGGTATCGTTCATAAAAGTGATACGCTGGTCGATCGCCGAGGCCTCCCCGAAAAACCGCTTCGCCATGCTTTCCGGGATCAGCACCCGGTCCGGCTGCTCCAGCGCCTTCCTGTCACCCTCCACCATCCGGAAGTCGAACATATCGACGAATTCCGGGAAGATCATGGCGGTATTTTCTTTGTAACCGACTTTGCTGCCATGCTGCTCGACTGTCAGGTACGGCCCGCAAAAGCTCATATCTTCGCCCATATCGAAAAGCAGCGAACTTTGCGCTACCCGGGACGACTGCGAGAACAGGTCGATCATCGGCCTCGAAAGCACAGGCGTAAAGACCGAGCTATCCGAGGAGAGTTCCACCCGGTAGATATGCTCCGCGTCCGGATGGAACCGGTCGAAACCCCGGTCGTAGTTCACCTGCATCATAATGACGATAAAAGCGGCGAACGCCACGCTAAGTCCGAGGATATTCAGCGAGGAAGCCGCTTTGAACCGCTTCAGGGTCACCAAAAAATTACGTAAGATCGTATTCATATCGGGTTACTTTTTATTTGCTGCTTATATCCTTAGCCTAAAGCATGCCGGAAATATTAACCCATTGATTTCAAAATATTTACAATTCACAAGCTAAGAACTGATTGTCAAAAAAATAGACACAAGATGTCTAATTAATGGACAGGGATAAAAACGTCGGGCCGGACAAAGGATTGTCCGGCCCGAAGAAAAAAGGCCTGGGGCTCAAATCCCGATCTTAGAAGATCGGGTATTTCACGAACACCTCGATCGCCTGATATTCAGCCATCCCAAGCTTGTCGTAAGACTGGGCGGTAGCCTGCGTACGATCCTCGGCACGCTCCCAGAATTCACGCTTGTCATCCCCCGGAAACGGTACGATATCCTTCTGCGACAAGTGGCGGTAGATAGCGTGACGTTTTTTGATCACCTCATCCGGGCTCAGCGGCACGGCCATATCGACCATATCGAGATCCCACTCCTGCCATGCTCCGCGATAGAGCCACATCACGCAGTCGTTCAGCCATTTATCACCTTCCTGTTTGATCTGGTTCACGGCAGCCAGCACGATCTCGATGCAGACGCGGTGCGTGCCGTGCGGATCCGACAGGTCGCCGGCGGCATAGATCTGGTGCGGCTGGATCTTACGCAACAGGTCGATCACAATATCCACATCGGCTTGTGAAATAGCCCCTTTCTTCACTGAGCCGGTTTCGTAGAACGGCAGGTTCAGGAAGTGCACATTCGTATCGTCGTTCAACCCGAAGCTGCGGTCGGCGGCGCGGGCCTCCCCCCTGCGGATAGCCCCTTTGAATTTGCGCAGTTCCAGCGGTTCCGACTGCCCCTTGACCTTGCTCTGGATCAGCTCCTTGAAATGCTCGTACTTATCCTCGAAGCCGCATTCGCGGGCCGTATCCAGCGTCTGGAGCACCACATCGTCGTGTACGGCGATGTTCCCCGAAGTCTGGTAAGCAACGTGCACGTCATGCCCCTGATCCACCAGCCGGATAAAAGTACCCCCCATGGAAATGACGTCGTCGTCCGGGTGCGGGCTGAAGATCACCACGCGTTTCGGGAACGGGAACGAACGCGCCGGACGGGTCGAGTCGTCGGCGTTGGGCTTTCCGCCCGGCCAGCCTGAGATGGTATGCTGCAAATCGTTGAACACCTGGATATTGATCTTATCGTAAGTCATTCCGGTATCCTCGATCAGCTGTCCGAGGCTGTTGTCGATATAGTCCTGGTAAGTCACCTTAAGGATCGGCTTGTTGACCTTCTGGCACAGCCAGAGCACCGCTTTGCGGATAAACCGATTGGTCCAGACACAGGTACCCACCAGCCACGGAGTGGCGATACGGGTCAGGTGCGACGCCGCATCCTCGTCCAGCACCACCTCCACATTGCTGTGGTTCTGGAGATAGGAAGCGGGAATAGCCGCATCCACGATCCCCTCGATCACCTTGGCGGCCACCTCGGACTTATCCTCGCCCCAGCCGATCAGGATGATGCGCTTGGCCTGCATAATGGTCGCGATCCCCATGGTCAGCGCCCGCGTGGGCACATTTTCAATCCCGTAGAAAGATGACGCCACCAGCTTGCGCGAAGCATTGCGGAGCGCCACGCTCCGGGTGCGGGTATTCTGGTAAGTCCCGGCCTCGTTCCGGGCCCGCTGCCCCTCGGCGGTG
>JAJBVQ010000029.1 GCA_020859745.1 Rikenellaceae bacterium | reverse complement strand
CGCTCCGGCGAATAGCCGACGAAAACGTCCCGGTTGAAAACCCGCCCCGACGCCCGTTCGAGTTCCGGCCCGCACCCCTCTTCGGTCGCCCCCGGAGAGACGGTCGATTCGTAGATCACCGTGTCGCCCGGCGACAGCACGCCGCCCACCGTGGCCGAAGCCGAGATGAGCGGGGCCATGTCCGGCCGTTTGTCCGCCGTGATGGGGGTCGGCACGGTGACGATATAGACGTTGCAGGCACGTATCTCTTCCGGGTCGGAAGTGAAGCGCAGGGTGCTTTCCCGCAGCTGGTCGTCGGAAACTTCGAGGGTGGCGTCGCGGCCCGCTTTGAGTCCCTCCACGCGCCGTTCGTTGATGTCGAATCCCACGACGGGGTATTTGCGGGCGAACTCGACCGCAAGGGGCAGCCCGACGTACCCCAGCCCGATGACGGCCATCCTGACCTGTTGCATATTGCTGTTTTTTTGTTCCCCAAAGATAACGAAATTCCGGGTTCGCGCGGTATCTAACAAAAACGGGACGGCTTGTGGAAAGCCGTCCCGCCCGTTATATACATCCGGTCACTCCCGGTTACACCGTCATGATCTCTTTCTCCTTGGCCGCCAAAACCTCGTCGATCTTTTTGGAATAGCCGTCCACGATCTTCTGCACTTCGTCCTCGCCGTCCTTGGCCACGTCTTCCGGCAGGCCGTCGGCCTTGACCGCTTTCTTGATCGCCTCGATCGCCTCGCGGCGCACGTTGCGCACGCTCACCCGGCACGCCTCCGCTTCGGCCTTGATCTGTTTCATCAGGTCTTTGCGGCGCTCCTCGGTCAGCGGCGGCACGTTCAGGCGGATCGTCTCCCCGTTGTTCGACGGGGCCATCCCCAGGTTGGAGTTGATGATCGCCTTCTCAATAGCCCCCAGCAGGGTCTTGTCCCACGGCTGGATCAGGATGGTTTTGGCGTCCGGCACCGTCACGCTCGCCACCTGGTTCACCGGCATCTGCGAGCCGTACGATTCCACCATTATCCCGTTCAGCACATTCGGGCTGGCCTTGCCCGCCTTCACGGCGGCGATCTCCTCTTCGAAATGCGCGAATGCCTTTTCCATGCGCGGTTTCGCCGCGTCGATGATCTCTCTTTTTTGTCCCATATCGTTGTGTTGTTATTTTATTTCCCGTTAGTTGTGCACCAGCGTCCCGATCTCCGCCAATGCAGAGCCGTCGCCCTCGGTAACCTTGGCCAGGTTGCCCGGCGTATCCATGTCGAACACGAAGATCGGCAGGTCGTTCTCCATGCACATCGTGAACGCCGTCAGGTCCATCACCTTGAGCCGCTTTCCGATCACCTCCGCAAAGGTAATGGCATCATACTTCACCGCCGCCGGATCCTTTTCCGGGTCCGCCGTATAGACCCCATTCACCCGCGTCCCCTTGAGTAAAACATCCGCTTCGATCTCGACCCCGCGCAATGCCGACGCCGTATCGGTGGTAAAGAACGGGTTCCCCGTTCCGCCGCCGATAATCACCGCATATCCATCCTTCATCAAATCCAGGGCCGCAAATTTCGAGTAGATTCCCGCCCCTACAGGCCCCATCGGGATCGAGGTCAGCACCCGCGCCTTTCCGCCTGCATTCTCGATCGCCGACTGCAAGGCCAGCGAATTGATGACCGTCGCCAGCATCCCCATCTGGTCGCCCCGCACCCGGTCGAATCCTTTGCCCACGCCCGTCATCCCGCGGAAGATATTCCCCCCGCCGATCACGATCCCGATCTGCACTCCGGAGTCCGCCACCGCCTTGATCTGTTCCGCATACGAGGCCAGCATCTGCGGGTCGAGTCCGTACCCTTGCTTGCCCTGCAACGATTCCCCGCTGAGTTTCAGTAGTATCCGTTTGTATCTTGCCATATACTATGTATGATTTCGTTCGGTTATTCGTATTCGCACCGCACAGTCGCTTTTACTTTTGGCGGCGAACTACGTGAGCCGCGCGGGCCGGAGCCACCCCGCGCGGAGGCCTGCAACTCGCGACGCTCGTTTGGACTCCGCTGGCTCCGGCACTGTAAGGGAGCCATTTTCAGGGCAAGAGTGGTATCAGGCGGAACGAAGTAAAATAACCGAACAGTTAATCAATTCGCCCGTCCGCCTGTTCCGTAACCTCTCCCGCCTTGCCCAGCAGCTCCATCAGCCGGTCCATGTCCGGCGTCAGGATGATCTCCGTGCGCCGGTTCTGCGCCCGTGCCTCCTTGCTCGTCCCTCCCGCGACGGGAACATATTGGCTCCGTCCCGCCGCCGTAATGCGCTTCGGGTTTATCCCTTTGTTCCGCAACAGGATGCGCACCACCGCCGTGGCCCGGTGCACGCTCAGGTCCCAGTTGTCCACGATCTGGTCCCCCTCCTTGGAGCGGTACGGCAGGTTGTCCGTATGTCCCTCCACCATAATGCGAATGTTCGGGTTCCGCGCCAGCACCTCAGCCACCTTCAGCACCGCCCGTTCCCCCTCCGGCGAAACCTCCGCCTTACCAAGCTCGAACAGCAGTTTCTCCTCCACCGACACATAGATCATCCCGCCCCGTTCCGAGACCGAAAGCCCTTCGCTGTCGAAATCCTGCAACGCCTCCCCCAGCAGCGAGCGCACCTCGGCCAAGGCCCGCGTCCGTTCGCGCAGCAACGCCCGAAGCTCCGCATTGGTCAGCCCCTCGGCGTAGTGCGTCGAATCCAACGCGTTGTACTGCGCCTCCAGCGCCGCCCGCTGTTCGCGCAGCTGGTCGATCTCCGCCTGCAATCCCGCCGAATTGTGTTCGCACCGCAAAGCCCGCGCCTGCGTCTGGCGGTACTTCTTCATCGACACACACGAAGTCGTGCCGCACAGTATCCCCGCCAGCATTCCCGCTGCACAGACCAGACCGACTATTTTTCCCGTTTCCATAAGGCGAAGGTACAAAATTTCTATCTTTGTGTTTATATCGACTGCTGAAATGACGGCGAAAGCTATAAAATATCTCGATCAGATCAATTCCCCGGCCGACCTGCGAAAACTCTCCGTGAACGAGCTCCCGGCATACTGCGCGGAGCTGCGGGACTTCATTATCCGCGAGGTTTCGGCCAATCCGGGCCACTTGGGGGCCAGCCTCGGGGCCGTGGAGCTGGCCGTGGCGATCCATTACGTGTACGATACCCCGGACGACAAACTGGTCTGGGACGTGGGACACCAGGCCTATGCCCACAAGATCGTCACCGGGCGGCGCGAACTGTTCCATACCAACCGCAAGCTGGGCGGGATCAGCGGGTTCCCGAAGATGAGCGAGAGCGAATACGACGCCTTCGGCGGGGGGCACTCTTCGACCTCCATTTCGGCGGCCCTCGGCCTGTCGCGGGCTTTGCGGAAGGCGGACGGCACCGGGCCGAAGTGCGTGGCGGTGATCGGCGACGGCGCGATGACAGGAGGGCTGGCGTTCGAGGGGCTGAACAATGCCGGGGCCGACCCGGACAACGACCTGCTGGTGGTGCTCAACGACAACCGCATCTCGATCGACCCCAACGTGGGAGCGCTCAAGGAAGCCCTGCTGGACATCAGCACTTCGCAACATTACAACCGGTTCAAGGACTCGACGTGGAACGCCCTGAACCGGGTGCCGCGCCTGCGGCGGATGATCCAGAAGGTGCTGAACGGGGCCAAGTCGTTCTTCCTGCACCAGAGCAACCTGTTCGAGTCGTTCAATTTCCGCTATTTCGGGCCGGTGGACGGCAACGACGTGGTGGCGTTGGTCAAGGCGCTGCGCGACCTGCGCACGCTGCCGGGGCCGAAGATCCTGCATGCCCTGACGGTGAAGGGGAAGGGTTACGGCCCGGCGGAACAGGACCAGACGGAGTGGCACGCGCCGGGCAGGTTCGACCCGGAGACGGGCAAACGGTATGCTACGGCGGCTTCCGAGGGGCCGGAGATGCTTAAGTTTCAGGATGTTTTCGGGCATACGCTGGTGCAACTTGCCGAGGCCGACCCGCGGATCGTGGGGATCACACCGGCCATGCCGACGGGCTGCTCGATGAACCTCTTGATGGAGCGGATGCCGGAGCGGGCCTACGATGTGGGGATCGCGGAAGGGCACGCCGTGACTTTCGCGGCGGGGTTGGCGGCGGGAGGCAAGGTGCCGTTCTGCAATATCTACTCGTCGTTCATGCAGCGGGCGGTGGACAATATCATCCACGATGCGGCGATACAGGAGTTGCCGGTGGTGCTGTGCCTGGACCGGGCGGGGCTGGTCGGCGAGGACGGCGCGACGCACCACGGGGCTTTCGACCTCGCTTTGCTGCGCGGGGTTCCGAACCTGACGATCGCGGCGCCGATGGATGCCACGGAGCTGCGGAATGCGATGTATACGGCGTCGGCGGGGAGGGACGGCATGTGGGTGATCCGCTACCCGCGGGGCGGGGCTTTTCCGGTGTCGGAGGTGCTGGACTTGCCTTTAGAACGTGTCGAAATCGGAAAGGGGCGTATATTGAGCGAGCCGGAGGATTCCTGCGGTGTGGCGGTCGTTTCGATCGGGGCGATTGGGACGGAGGCGCAGGCGGCGGTCGCGGCTTTGGCGCAGGAGGGGATAGCTGTGGCGCATTACGACCTGCGGTTCGCAAAGCCGCTGGACACGGCTATGCTGGATCGTATCGCTTCGCGCAGTTATCGCGCCGTGGTGACGGTTGAGGACGGGGTGATCGCGGGGGGCGTGGGAAGTGCGGTGTTGGAATATTTCT
>JAJBVQ010000229.1 GCA_020859745.1 Rikenellaceae bacterium | reverse complement strand
ATCGTCGGGCTGTCGGCAGGCTCGGTGGACAACGGGTTCTGGATACAGTTGGGCGTGTCGCTGGCGCTGTTCGCCAGCATTATCCTGCTGCTTTTCCCCCTGATCGGCCGGTGGTTCTTCAAACGGTTCCACGACAAGGTATCGCAATACATCTTTGTGCTGGCCATCGTGTTCCTGGGGGCCTTCCTGGCTGAGGCCGCAGGGATCGAGCCGATCATCGGCGCCTTCCTTGCGGGGCTGGCGATGAACCGGCTGATACCGCGCACTTCGCCGCTGATGAACCGTATCGAATTCGTGGGAAACGCCATCTTCATCCCGTTTTTCCTGATCGGCGTGGGGATGCTGATCGACTACCGCGCCTTCTTCAAGGATTTCGAGACCATCAAAGTGGCGATCGTGATGACCGTTATCGCCACGGCAGCTAAATTTCTGGCCGCCTACGCCACCCAGAAATCGTTCAAATACACCGTAGACCAGCGGCGGCTGATCTTCGGGTTGAGCAACGCACAGGCGGCGGCGACGCTGGCGGCAGTGATGGTCGGCTATGGCATCGTCACGGGCCATACCGAAACCGGGGAACCGATCCGCCTGCTGAACGAGAGCGTGCTGAACGGCACCATCCTGATGATCCTGATCACCTGCACCATCGCCTCGTTCGTCACCCAGCGCGGGGCGCGGAACATCGCCCTTTCGGACGCACCGGATTCGACGCCCGAACACGAAAAGAGCGTGCCGCCGGAACGCATCCTGATCCCGGTGAGCCATCCCGAGACCGCCGAAGAGCTGATCCACCTGAGCGTGACCCTGAAATCCAAAGGCAACGAGAACGGGCTCTACGCCCTGCACGTCGTCTCCAACGACAACGCCGCGGACAATGCCGACCGGCAGGGACGGCGGCTGCTGGAGAAGGCCGTGATCGCGGCCGCGGCTACGGACAACGAGATGCAGGAGCTGCTGCGTTACGACTCGGACATCGCCAATGCGATCGTCAGCACCATCCACGAACAAAAGATCACCGACCTGATCCTCGGCCTGAAACCGGGCCAGCCGGACGAAAGGCCTGCGGTTTTTCCCAGTGCCACCACGGAAAGCATCCTGTCGCAGAACAATATTACCACGCTGGTCTACAAACCCGTGCAGCCGCTCTCGACGGCCAGCCGCCTGCTGGTCTTCGTGCCGGACCGGGCCGAAAAAGAGCTGGGATTCGCCCTCTGGATGCTGAAAGTCTGGAACATGGGGCGCAATACCAGCACCAAAGTGGTCTTTTACGCTCCGTCGCACACGCTGGCCCGGATCGAGGCCATCCACGCCAAGAACCCGATCGAGGCGGAATTCCACGAATTCAACGAGTGGGACGATTTCCTGATCCTGCTCCGCGAAGTGAAGGCGAACGACATCCTGCTGGCCGTGCTGAGCCGCAAGGGAGGGCCGTCGTACCACCGTGTCATGAACCACGTTCCGTACTATCTGGGCAAATACGCCCGTTCGAACAGTTTTATCCTGATATACCCGCTCCAGCAGAACGACCCGCGGGACGGCGATCTCAACAACCCTTCGCTGCTGCTTAACTGACCCAGCGGTTGAACCCTTTAATCCTTCACTGCGCCATGCTGAACCGGACCGACCGATACAACCCGTTTTTCCGCCAACTGCTCTTCCTGGGGGTGCTTGTCACCATCGGAGTGGTGATCTTCTGGCAGCTCAATTTTTTCGTGGGGGCATTCCTCGGAGCCCTGACACTTTACGTGGTACTGCGGGGCACGCTGTTCCGGCTGACCGAAAAGAGCCGTTGGAAACCCTGGCTCGCTTCGTCCCTGCTGGTGGCCGGCACTTCCATCCTGCTGCTGGGCATCGGTTACCTGATCTTCGAGGTCATCGCCTCCGAGATTTCCAACGTGAACACCACACAGATCGTGGAAGGGTTCAACCGGCTCATTGCCAAGATCAATGACCTGATCGGCTACCAAGTGGTGTCGGGAAAATTGCTGGCCGAGTCCCAGAACTTCATCACCAAATTCGCATCCATGCTGATCAATACGACGTACAGCTTCGCTGCGAATATTTTCCTGATGCTGGTGATCCTCTACTTCATGCTGGCCGCAGGACGCAAGATGGAGAACAACCTGCTCCGCTACGCCCCGTTCAGCGGAAGGAGCCTCCGGTTGATCAAGCGGGAGGTGAAGGACATGATCTTCAGCAACGCCATCGGCATCCCGGTGATCATGGTGGCGCAAGCGGCTTCGGCAGCCCTGTTTTACTGGATTCTGGGCATCCACAATGTACTGTTCTGGGCTTTCCTGACCGGCGTCTTCGGCCTCGTACCCATGCTCGGCACGGCACTCGTCACCGTGCCGCTCGGCATCTACCTGCTCTCCACGGGAGCCGTATGGCAAGGGATCGTGCTGTTGGCGGCCGCCCTGTTGATCATCGCCAATGTAGACAACGTCTGCCGGATCTTCCTGATGAAAAAAGCGGCGGACACCCATCCGATGATCGTCATCTTCGGGGTGATACTCGGTATCCCGCTGTTCGGATTCTGGGGCATCATCTTCGGGCCGCTGCTGATATCTGGATTCCTGCTGCTGATCCGGATCTACTATATCGAATACAAGCTGGCCGATCCGCCGGCGGTCAAGAAGCAATAAACGACCGCAGGCCGGAAACGTATTCCCGGCCTGCGGCTATCTGTCCCACAACATCCTAATCCAGTTTCACCAGCTCGTACTGCTGGCTGCCGAGTCCGATCGCCTCGGCATGGTCAAGCGTGTGCATCCCGTGGCGGGAGTCGATCCGTTCGATCAGGTGTATCTTCCCGTGGTCTTCCGAAGCCCGCACCAGATCGGTGCACGCTTTATCCAGCGCCACAGGATCGAGCGAAGCGAGAATGCCGATGTCGCCCATCTTGGGATCTTCCGGTGAAGAATCGCAGTCGCAGTCGACCGACAGGTTATTGGCTACGCTGATATAGAGAATGTTGTCGCCGCAATGGTCGGCCACCGCTTTGGCAGCCTCTGCCATCGACTCCAGGAAATCGTCCTGCGCCGGGCTGCCCCAGCTCGACGTGCTCGCCCCTGCGGAGTGGATGTAACGCTTCCCGTTCGACGAAGCGATACCGATCGACATGTTCTTGATCGCACCGCCGAAACCGCCCATCGCATGCCCCTTGAAATGCGAAAGGACTACGGTAAAGTCGTAATTCAGGTAATCTTTCCCCACGATATCCTTTTTGAGGTGCTTGCCGCCCTTCAGCGGAAGCTCCGTTTCGCCCTCCGCATCCATGATGACGACCGGGGCGATAGCCGTGAAGCCGTGGTCCTCCGCGGCTTTCAGGTGGTCGGCCGTCTTGGCGCGGCCGCCGCCGTAAGCGGTGTTGCACTCCACGATCGTCCCGTCGATCTTTTGGACAAGCTCTTTGATCAGCGCCGGTTGCAGGAAATTATGGCCGCCCGGTTCCCCGGTCGAGAGTTTCACAGCGACCTTGCCCTTCGCTTCGCGGCCGAGGGCTTCATAGATTTTCACGAGATTCGGGGAGGAGATCTCCTTAAACATATAGACCTTGGGCACGTTTTCATTTTCGCCGCCCTTTTGCTGCGCCTGTACACAGCCGGTTCCGGCCAATGGCAACAGCACAGCGCTCAAAAGCATACATACACTTTTTTTCATAGTTCGAAGTATTTGGTGAATAATTGGGCTTATACGGCATCCCCGCCGTCAAAAGTTTATGTTCACACCGGCCATCACCGTCGCGCTCGGCATCGGGAAACCGGCATTTATCTCGTATCGCTGCGCCAACAGGTTCTCGCCCCGCGCCCAGATCGTCAGCCAGTCCGAGGCCCGGAACGAGCCGCGCAGGTTCCAAAGCACGAAATCCTCCGTTTCGGCCGGATCGAGCGATTTATACAGCCCGGCGACATATTGTACCCCCGTCGAAACATACCACCGCCCTTTGGAGAAAGCCGCACCTGCGTAAAATTTATGTTCGGGCGACGCCAGCACCGGATTTTCCATGTGCAGGTAGCTGTAATTGGCATCCACCGACCATTCCGCCGAAATGCGATAGGCCACCTGCGCCTCGGCGCCGGCATTTTCTACCTTCCCGGTATTGACGTTCATCGGACGCCCGTTCACCGGCACCCGCATGATCAGGTTCTCGCCGTTAATGTAGAATACATTGACCCCGTAAGAAAGCCTTCCGCCAAGCAAGCGCTGCGAGTAAGCCACTTCGTAACTCCACAGCCGCTCGGGCTTCAAATCCGGATTCGCCGGGCGGAACATGTACATCTCCCGGATCGTCGGGTAACGGAACCCCTTACTGGCCATCAACTTGATCTCGGCCTCCTTCGGCAGCCGGAACGACAGCCCGGCCTGCGGCACCCATTCCATCCCCACCCGCGAATGGTGGTCGAGCCGGACACCCGCGTCGAACGTCAGCCAACTGCTGATGTCCTGCCGGAAATCGACGTAACCGGCCACTTCGTCCTGCGTCTTATTCACGATCGGATCGCTTTTGCCGTCGAGGTATTTGTTCCACGAATCGCCGCCGAAATGAAAATAATCCACGCCGACGGTTAGCCGATTGCCCCGAAACAGCTGCGCGCTCTGAAACCACGAAAGCCCCAGCATCTTATCGCGGGATTTGAAACGGTAGTCCAGCGGTTCTTCGCCGGGATGGTAGCCGTCGTTGATCCAGTGGTTTCCCCAGTTGGCGAAGAAACTCAATGATCCGGAAGTAAGTTCATAGTCGTTCTCCAAAGCCCGCGAAGCCATGC
>JAJBVQ010000126.1 GCA_020859745.1 Rikenellaceae bacterium | reverse complement strand
GTATATGAATGGTTTCCGTTCATTTCAGCGATAAAAACCGTAAAAAACACTGGCATAACATACGAAACACGAAGTTGAATAAGTTTGTATAATCCGGTAAATAGCCGTCGCCAATACGGGATTACAAATAATTTGTATCTTTGCCAAATTGCTACTGCCTGAAATGAGGGATGAATGTTTAAACAGCCCTTACAGGCCTAAAACGGAGGATTAGGTATGAACAGAATCTTTACCGCCCTTGTGGTCGCCGCCGGCATGGGAGCCGCAGTAGTTCCCGCATCGGGGCAGAAAACAGTGAACCTCGCATTCGGTAATTTCGATCAGTGGGCCGTCCGCGAGATCAAGGAATCCGGCGTGATCGGCGGCAACGTCCGCTACCTTTACGAGATCGCCCCGAACGACACCATTAAAGGCGACATCCCTTACCGCCGCAATCCCAAATCGCCGTGGGGCACCTCCAACGTGCTCGCCAAAGTGAGCGGCATCACCAAATGCAGTGCCACCGTATTTCCCGAGCAGCGCGGCAGCGGTCGCTGTGCCCGGCTCGACACCAAACTGGAGACAGTCAAGGTGCTGGGGATCATAAACATCTCGGTGCTCGCCTCTGGGAGCGTCTTCCTGGGCGACGTGGTCGAGCCGATCAAAGATACCAAAAACCCGATGGCCAAGCTGAACCACGGTGTGCCGTTCACCGACAAGCCGAAAGCCCTGGTGTTCGACTACAAGTACCGTACCGACGGCTCCAAGAGCCGGATCAAAGCCACCGGCTTCAGCTCGCAGAAGACCGTCCCCGGTCAGGACTACGCCGACGTGATCCTGCTGCTGCAAAAGCGCTGGGAGGATGCCGACGGGAACGTCTACGCCAAACGCGTGGGCACCGCCAACGAACGTATCGGGACCAATACCCCCGACTGGGTCAACGGCCACACCATCCCGGTGCATTACGGCGACATTACCGGTGACCCGGCTTTCACGCCCCAGATGGGGCTGGTGCCGGACGACCGGGCATACTACTGCCGCAACAGCAAAGGCAAAATGGTGCCGATCCGCGAAACCGGCTGGGCCTCCGAAGACGAGCAGCCCACCCATATGATCCTCCAGATGTCCTCCAGCTACGACGGGGCCTATGTCGGCACAGTAGGCAACAGCCTTTGGGTGGACAACGTCAAACTCCAATATTGATTTCATCCCTTAAAACCCCGCGAATGAACCGCCACCGCTTATTTATCCTGCGCACCTTTGCTTTTGCGTCAGCCGCCGGACTGATCTTCACCTGCGGGAGCGCGGGGGCGCAAAGCACCCGTTTCGCAGTGCCTGCGGACGGCGTGCCCACGGCGGATACGGTTTTGGTTGTCGAAGAGGAAATAGTTTCGGTTTCCGATACGCTGACGGCAGCGCCTGACAGCCTGAATGTCGTTGCCGCGGACAGCGTGCCGGTGAAATTGACCGGCTGGCAGCGGTTCAAACGCTTTTTCACCGAATCGAACAAGGAGAAGAAAGAGAAGAAATTCGATTTCAGCATCATCGGCGGCCCATTCTACTCCAACGACGTCAAAGTCGGGCTGGGGCTGGTGGCTTCGGGCCTCTACCGGATGGACCGCAGCGACACCCTGCTGCAACCCTCCAACGTTTCGCTGTTCAGCTCGGTGGCCACTTCCGGGTTTTACATGGTGGGGATCCGGGGAACCAACATCTTTCCGCGGGACAGGTACCGGCTCAACTACCTGCTCTACACCTTCTCTTTCCCGAGCGCCTTCTGGGGGATCGGCTACGAAATGGCCGCGGACGACGCCAATGCCAGCAAGTACACCCGCAAGCAGAACCAGGTCAAAGTCGATTTCCAGTTCCGCATCGCGCGGAACCTCTACCTGGGGCCGTTGGCCAGCTTCGACTACGTGGACGGCCTGCGGTTCGACCGGCCGGAGCTGCTGGAGGGGCAGAATCCGTCGATCCTGAGCTTCGGCATGGGTTTTGTGCTGAACTACGACTCGCGCGACGTGATGACCAACGCCTATAAAGGGTGGTACGTGCGGCTGGAGCAGTACGCCAACACCAAATGGCTCGGCAACAAATACGCTTACGGGCGCACGGACTTGATCGTGGATTTCTACCAGAAGCTGTGGAAAGGGGCTGTGTTGGCTTTCGACTTCCACACGCAGCACAACTACGGCGACGTGCCGTGGACGATGATGGCCAAACTGGGCGGCTCGTACCGCATGCGCGGCTACTACGAGGGGCGCTACCGGGACAACAACCTGACGGAGATCCAGATGGAGCTGCGCCAGCATATCTACAACCGCCACGGACTGGCCGCCTGGGTCGGCGCGGGGAACGTGTACAAGGATTTTAAAACTTTCCGCTGGGGCCACACGCTGCCCAATTACGGGATCGGCTACCGGTGGGAATTCAAGAAACGGGTGAACGTCCGGCTCGACTACAGCTTCGGCAAGGGTCAGAGCGGCTTCCTCTTCCAGATCAATGAAGCTTTTTAGACATCTCATACAACGGCTGAAGGCCCGGTTCTCCGACCAGCGGACTTACTATTGGATTTTCCTCGCAGTCCTGCTGGTGCCGAACCTCTTCCTGTGCTGCACCGAGCCGATGCCCCTGTTCGGGAAACTGGCCCTGATCCTGGTGCCGGGCGGGTTCTGGATGGCCCTGCTGACCGCCAGCCGGAGGCCCGGCATCCCGATTTGGTGCCTGCTGCCGATGCTCGTCTTCGGGGCGTTCCAGCTGGTGCTGCTCTACCTGTTCGGCAACTCCATCATCGCCGTGGATATGCTGCTCAACGTGGCCACGACCAATTCGGGCGAGGCGATGGAGCTTCTGGGCAAACTGGCCCCGGCGATTGCGGGGGTGATCGTGCTCTATGTGCCCACTTTGGTTTTGGGAGTGATGTCCATCCGGCTGGGCGACAGGCTTACGCCCGCTTTCCGGAAGCGGAACCTGGGCCGGGCCGCGGTGATCTTCCTGGTCGGTATCGGGACGATGTTCGGGGCGCGGTGGCAGGACGGCGAATACCGGGCGAAGCTCGACCTATGGCCGGTGAATATCGGCTACAACATGAAACTCGCCATAGACCGGTGGGAAAAGGGGAGCCGTTACGCCGAGACCTCGAAAGATTTCACCTTCGGGGCCGTCTCGGAGCGGCCGGACAGTGTGCGGGAGGTCTATGTGATGGTGATCGGCGAGACCTCGCGGGCCTTGAACTGGCAGCTTTACGGCTACGGGCGGGAGACCAATCCCTGCCTGTCGAAGGCCCGGGGGCTGGTCTGGTACAAAGACATGCTGACGCAGGCCAACGCCACGCACAAGAGCGTACCGATCATGCTCAGCGCGGCCTCGGCCGAGAACTACGACATCCTTTACACGCATAAAAGCGTGCTGACGGCGTTCAAGGAGGCGGGGTTCCGCACCGCGTTCTTCTCGAACCAGTTGCCCAACCGCTCGTTCATCGACTACTACGGCGACGAAGCCGACACGACGGTGTTCCTCAAGGCCAACGCCATGGCCAAAGGCGAGGAGTTCAACCCCTACGACGATGTGCTGCTCAAAAGCGTGGACAGCCTGCTGGCCGACACGGCGCACCGGAAGCTGTTCATCGTGCTGCACACCTACGGTTCGCACTTCGACTATCAGGAGCGCTATCCCGTCAATGACATCTATTTCCGGCCCGCCAGTTACGAGTCGGTGACGCGGGACAACCGCGATATACTCATCAACGCCTACGACAATTCGATCCGCGCGACCGATGACCTGCTGTGCCAGATCATCGCACGGCTCGACGCGCAGCCCAATACCGCCGCGGCGATGTTCTACGCTTCGGACCACGGCGAGGATATTTTCGACGACCGGCGGAACCTGTTCCTCCACGCCTCGCCGATCCCGACCTATTACCAGCTCCATATCCCGTTCCTGATGTGGTTCTCGCCGGAGTACGACACCCTTTGGCCGGAAGCGCATGCGCTGGCGGCGGCCAACAGCGGGAAACCGGTGACCACGAACGTGATCTTCCATACGCTACTGTCGGTCGGCGGGATCGAAACCCCGTACCGGAACGATTCGCTGGCGGTCACCTCGCCGCTCTTCACCGTGACCCCGCGCCACTACCTGAACGACCACAACGAGCCGGAAACGCTCGACCGCGTGGGTTTCAAACCGGCGGACATCGAAATGTTCCGCCGGATGGAGCTCGATTTCCCCGAACTGCCGGGCAAAGCCGGGGGCGAATCGAAATAAATCGTTATCTTTAACCGTTTTCCAAATCCGGAACCGATGAAACTGCGCCGACATATCGCCTTCTTCGCCGTGCTGGCCGCCAGCATGGTGATGTTCGTGCATGCCGTCGTGCCGCACCACCACCGGGCTTCCGACCTGTCGATCTGCACCGAAGCCCCGGTACCGTGCCGCCATGCGCTGGCCGCCCAGGGCCATGCGGTCGTGCTGTTCGACGCCGACTGCGATTGCAACTGCACCGGTGTAAAATGCGCTGCGCCGCTGCCGTTCACGCTCCGTTCCGGGGGAGATGGCGATGATCCGTCTTCCGCGACGGACAGCCTGCTGCCGCTTTTTATCTGTGACCATTGTACCGGCCATCGGGGCCTCTCCGCTGTCGCCGGCTTGTTCCCGGGAAAAGGGACGACCTCTTATTTTATCGCCGACGCCCGGCTGCTTTCGCAGTGGGTGCCGGTCTCCGTGCCCGGAAGGGCTCCTCCCGTTTTATAGTTTTGACCTGCGCGTTTCCTGCCTCGGGGCGGGAGCGTGCGCCTATC
>JAJBVQ010000143.1 GCA_020859745.1 Rikenellaceae bacterium | reverse complement strand
GGCTGTTGGCTGCCGTCCGGCGCGATCACGATAATGTCCTGCGGCGTGGCTTTCGGCAGTTTGGCCAGCAGGTCGTTCCAGCGGATCTCGACGGTTTCGTTGGTACGGGAGATTTTCAGCGGGTTGGTCACTTTGACTTTCACTCCGCCGCACGACACCAGCAGGGCGGCAGCGGCCAAAAGCAAGGCTATCTTTTTCATATTCGGTTTATTAGGGGTAGATTAGTTTTCGTTCATCGCTTTACCCAGCGTGGCGAGGATACCCCCGTCCACATAGACGATATGACCGTTCACGAAGTCCGAAGCACGGGAGGCGAGGAATACGGCCGTTCCGGCCAAGTCTTCCGGGTCGCCCCAGCGGGCAGCCGGGGTGCGTTTAATAATGAACTCGTTAAACGGGTTGCCGTCCACCCGGATCGGCGCGGTCTGCGCCGTGGCGAAATAACCCGGTCCGATGCCGTTCACCTGGATATTGTAGCGCGCCCATTCCGTAGCGAGGTTCTTGGTCAGCATTTTCAGCCCCCCCTTGGCAGCGGCGTATGCGCTCACCGTGTCGCGTCCCACTTCGCTCATCATCGAGCACATGTTGATGATCTTCCCGCCGCCGCGTTCGATCATGCTCCCGGCCACGGCCTTCGACATCAGGAACGGCGAGGTCAGGTCGGTAGTGATCACGGTGTTCCAGTCGGCGAGGCTCATTTCGGTGGCCGGAATGCGCTTGATGATCCCGGCGTTGTTGACCAGGATGTCGATCGGCCCTACCTCCCGCGCGATTTTAGCGACGTACTCGGTCACTTGGGCCTCGTCGGTCACGTCGAACAGGTAACCGTGCGCTTTGATCCCATTGGCTTCGTATTCTTTGAGCGCATTTTCCATTTTACCGGCCGAGTGGCCGTTCACGACCAGCGTCGCGCCAGCCTGTGCCAACGCCGTGGCCACGGCCATGCCGAGTCCGTGCGTTCCGCCTGTGACCAGGGCCACTTTGCCCGTAAGGTCGAAAAGTTCCAGTGATTTCATGCTATGTTTCCGCTATTTAAGGTCAGTAGTTGCGCAGCCGTCCATGTCGCCGTAGTCCATATTCTCGCCGGCCATGCCCCAGATAAAGGTGTAGTTGTGCGTCGCGCAGGCCGAATGGATCGACCACTGAGGCGAGATTACCGCCTGCTGGTTGCGCATCCAGATGTGGCGCGTCTCCTGCGGCTGGCCCATGAAGTGGCAGACCGCCTGGTCATCCGGCAGTTCGAAATAGAAGTACGCCTCCATCCGCCGGTCGTGCGTGTGGGCCGGCATGGTGTTCCATACGCTGCCCGGTTTGAGCTCCGTCATCCCCATTTGGAGCTGGCAGGTCGGCAATACCTGATTCACGATCATCTTGTTGATAACCCGGTGGTTGCTCTCTTCGAGCGATCCCAGTTCGACCACTACCGCATCCGCTTTGGTGATCTTTTTGTCCGGGTATTCCGCATGGGCCGGGGCCGAATTGAAATAGAAGCGCGCCGGTTTCGCGGCGTCGTCGCTCGTGAAGACGACGTTGCGGTCGCCCTTGCCCAGGTAGAGGGCCTCTTTGTAGTCGAGATGAAATTCCTTGTCCCCCGCTTTGACCGTTCCGGCTCCGCCGACGTTGATGATCCCCAGCTCGCGGCGGTGCAGGAAAAAGTCGGCCCGCAGCGGGTCGATGGCATCCAGCGTGAGGGCCTTGCCGGTCGGCACCGCGCCGCCCACGATCAGGCGGTCGTAAGCCGAATAAACGAGGTTGATCTCCCCTTCGGTCATAATGTTCGGGAAGAGGTATTCCGCCCGCAGGCGTTCGGTGTCGTAGCCCTTGGCATCCGCCGGATGCGAAGCGTAGCGCATTTCGTATTTTACGTCAGACATGGTTATTTGGTGTTTTTTAATGATGATTTGCGGATAATAAGTTCCGGGGCGATGACGATCCCGACCTGCGGCTCTCCCCGGAGCCGGTCGAACATCATCTTGCCCGCCATGTAGCCCATTTTGTAGCTGAACTGGTCCACCGAACTGAGCGGCGTGGCCAGTAACTGGCAGAACGGTTCGTTGGCGAGCCCGACCACGGAGATCTCCTCCGGGATGCGTATCCCCGCTTTCTGGAATTTCAGCATGGCCCCCAAAGCGGCGAAATCCCCGGCGAAAAATACGGCTTCCGGCAGCGTGCCGCTCGCCAATACCTCTTTGGCGAACCGCCGCCCTTCCTCCTCGGAAGTGTTCAGCCCCTCGAAAATATACTCTTTGGCAATCGGTATTCCCGCCCCCTGCATGGTGTCGAGGTAGCCTTTCATCCGGTTTCCCCACACGTTGACATGTTGCGGCCCCGCGCAGTGGTATATCCGCGTGAAACCCTGCCGGAGCAGGTGTTTCACCGCCAGTACCGCCCCCTGGTAGTCGTCCACGATGACCGTTCCCGCATCGACTCCCGCCGCCGTCCGGTCGAACAGCACCACCGGAACTCCCGATGCCGCAAGGTCGTTGTAATAGCTGTGGTCCGTCGTGTCAGCCGCCACGGAAGCGATCACCCCGTCCACCTTGCCTGCCAGCGAATGGACGATGCGCTCTTCCCGCTCCGCCGAATCCTTCGACTGGTAGATCAGCACGTCGTACCCCTGTTTGTAAGCCTTGTCCTCGATCCCTTCGATGGCCGACGAGAAAAAGCTCCGGTTGATGCCCGGCACCACCACGCCGATGGTGTTCCGACGGCCGGTCTTAAGGTTGACTGCCACCGAACTGGGGGTGTAGTGCAGCTCCTCGGCTACCTGCCGGATACGCTCCTTGAGGGCCGCGCTGATCGACGGGTGGTCGCTCAGCGCCCGCGATACGCTGGACACCGAGACGCCCAGCCGCTGGGCTATGTCGTATATGGAGGTTCTCTTTTTGGCCATTTTTCCGGGAGTTGCGCAACGATCTACGCAATCGTTTGTGCAAATGTAAAGATTAATCCGGTGGATGCAAATATTTTTTCCGGCGAAAATTATTCATGTATGGTATTAATATATTATATATAAAGTATTTAATGGTATCCGGAGGCAAAACAATCCTATTAAGTTTTTTGGAGAAACGGATATAATTTCTACATTTGTGCAATCGGTTGCGTAAATGATATACAGATCGTTACGTGGATTAAATATTAAAATTTTTTAAGAACAAACCCAAATAACTCTTTTTTCGGTATG
Source organism: Rikenellaceae bacterium (assembly GCA_020859745.1). Lineage (GTDB taxonomy): Bacteria > Bacteroidota > Bacteroidia > Bacteroidales > Rikenellaceae > Rikenella. The sequence goes on along the minus strand of JAJBVQ010000143.1, from coordinate 18,234 downwards.
AAAATCAAAGCAATCGCAGCTTGTTCGCTGGCTTTGGCGGCCTTTGCGGGGACGTCTCCCGTGCAGGCCAAAGGCAAAAAGGTGGCGCCCGTTATTACGGAGAATGTGGACTTCGCGGCTAAACAGGTCCGGCTGATGGTGGACACGATGGACACTTTCAAGGATATTCCCAGTCCGCGTACCACGGATAAGAACGGCCGGCTGGTTTTTACCACGCTGGACGATTGGACGAGCGGCTTTTTCCCGGGAACGCTGTGGTATCTGTATGAGTTGACGGGCGACAGCAAGTGGCTTAAACCGGCGGTGCACTATACCGAGGGGATGGAGCGGATCAAATATTACCGGGGGAATCACGATATCGGTTTTATGATCTTCTGCTCGTTCGGCAACGGGTTGCGGCTGACCGATAAAGAGTCATATAAGGATGTGATCGTGACGGCGGCCAAGACTCTGAGCGAACGTTATCGTCCGGGGGCGCGGGTGATCCAGTCGTGGCCGCAGTGGCGCGGGTGGGACTGCCCGGTGATCATAGACAATATGATGAACCTCGAATTGATGTTCGAGGCCACGCAGATGAGCGGGGACTCCACGTTCTGGAAGATCGCCACCTCGCATGCCGACCAGACGATGAAACACCATTACCGGCCGGATATGAGTTGTTACCATGTGGTGGACTACGATTCCAAGACGGGCGAGGTGCGCAGCCGGGTGACGTCGCAGGGCTATGCCGACGAGTCGGCCTGGGCGCGGGGACAGGCGTGGGGCCTGTACGGCTACACGATGTGCTACCGCTATACGCACGATCCGAAATACCTGAAACAGGCCGAAGATATCGCGAAGTTCATTTTCACGAACAAGAATTTGCCGGACGACCTGATTCCGTACTGGGACTATGATGTGCCGAATATCGAAAACGAGCCGCGCGACGCTTCGGCGGCGGCCATTACGGCTTCGGCGCTCTACGAGCTTTCGACCTACGCGGGTAAAAAGCAGGGCAAAGAGTATAAGAAGCTGGCAGACCGGATCGTCGAGAACCTCGGTTCGCCGGCTTACCGGGCCGAACTGGGCGAGAACGGTTATTTCGTGCTGATGCACTCGACGGGCAACAAGCCGGGGCCGTCGGAAGTCGATGTGCCCCTGGTCTATGCCGACTACTACTTCCTCGAAGCGCTCAAGCGCAAACGGGATCTCGAAACTAAATAAATCGCTTTGCTGGAATGAAACGGACAAGTCTGTTTTTGGCGGTGCTGCTCCTTACGGGTCTTTTGGGGGCGGCACCCCTTTTTATACAGGCGGCGCCCCGGGCTTCGGCCGGGGTAAAAGCTAAGCCTGATCTTTTGCAGAAGGCCGCGCAGCGGTTCGATATGGACTCCCTCTGCCGGGAGGCGTACAAGCCCTATCCGGGCTACGCCGACCGGGCTTTCTGGCAGTCGCTGCCGGAGGCGGTCAAACGGCAGGCTGTGGAGCAGGCGGAGGCCAAGCTGGACTATGTATGGCGCAGCGTGACGGTCACTTCGTACCTCGATTTCGCCCGCAAGGGGATCCGGCAGCCGAACGACCGGCATATCGGGGAGCGTTATTCGACGCTGGCCGACCTGATGCTCGGCGAGCTGGTGGAGGGTAAAGGACGTTTTATGGACCAGATTGCCGACGGGGTATGGTCGCTGTGCGAGCAGAGTACGTGGGTGGCCGCGGCGCATATCTACTGGCAGCTGAGCGGGACGGCGGTGCCGGACGTCGAGCATCGCACGATCGACCTGAGCGGCGGCATGACGGCCAATACGCTGGCCTGGGCCTACTATTTCTTCAAGGAGGATTTGGGCAAGATGTCGCCGACGATCCCGCAGCGGCTGCGGGCCGAATTGGACCGGCACACGCTGGACGTGTACCTGAAACGGAACGATATGTTCTGGTTGGGGTTCACGGAGGGGGCGCAGGTCAATAACTGGAACCCGTGGTGCAACTTCAACGTGCTGACCACGGCGTTGCTGGTGGAGGATAACCCGGAGCGGAGGGCGGAGATCGTCCGTAAAACCATGCGGTCGGTGGATCAGTTCATCAACTTCTTCAAGCCGGATGGCGGCTGCGAGGAGGGGCCGTCGTACTGGGGCCACGCGGCGGGGATGCTGAACAACTACCTCGAAGTGCTGAAGGGCTATTCGCACGGTCGGATCGACCTGTTCGGCGAGCAGCGGGTCAAGAATATCGGGCTCTATATCGCCAATGCGCATATCGACAGCCTCTACTTCGTCAATTTCGCCGATGCCGAGGCAAAGGCTTCGCCGGGGGCGGCGACGGTGTTCCGCTACGGGCGAAATATCGGCGACAGCACGATGATGCGGTTCGGCTCATACTTGGGCGGCCTGACCGGGTTTGCCGAAAATCCGCTGGGCGGTATGATGGATGAACGGCTCAAGACGGCGTTGGTCTATAAGGATATGTGTGCGGCGCGCCCGTTGGCGCCGTTGTACCAGTCGGTCTGGATGGACGGTATCGAGGTGGCGGTGGCGCGGACAAAGGGCGGGAGCGCCGAGGGGCTGACGCTGGCGGCCAAGGGGGGCTATAATGCCGAGAGCCATAACCACAACGATGTGGGGAGTTTTATCCTCTATGTGGACGGCCAGCCGGTAATGGTGGACGCCGGGGTGGGAACCTACACGGCTGCGACGTTCGACCACCGGCGTTACACGATCTGGACAATGCAGTCGGAGTATCACAATCTGCCGGTTATCAACGGTTTCGGGCAAAAGGACGGCGGCAACTACCGTTCGCGCAATGTGAAATATTCGGATAATGGTCGGGTGATGGATTTTTCGCTGGACATTGCGGGGGCCTATCCGGCGGAGGCGGCGTGCCGCAGTTGGATTCGCTACTATCGTTTCGACCGGTCGAAAAATTCGGTGACGCTGACCGACATGTACGACCTGTCGGAAATCAAAGGCCCGGTAGCGCTCAATTTCCTGACCTGCGGGACGGTGAAGCTCGGCAAGGCTATTGAGATCACGACCGCTCAAGGTAAGACGTTGCGAATGACGCTGGACGCTTCTAAATATGAAATGGCGGCCGAGGCGGTGGAGCTGACCGATCCGCGGTTGTCGAAAATATGGGGCCCGAAACTGACCCGCATTACCCTGCGGGTTAAAAACCCGAAACAGAAAGATACCCTGCGAGTGACTTTCTCGCAGCAATAAAAGCTTCTAATATCTAAACTCAAACCGATGATAAAGAGAATACTAACATTTATGTCGTTGTGCCTGGTCGTTATGGCTGCGCAGGGGGCCAAGGCTTCGGCAAAAAGCGATAAGGCGACGGTCAAGGCGGCGCGCGAACTGATTGCCCGCGTGACGCCGGGCTATGAAAAGCAATACGTGTTGGAGATGATCCCGGCCGATCCGGCCACCGGCGAGGATGTCTTCGAGGTGGATGCCCATAAAGGCAGGATAGTGTTGCGGGGGAATAATCCGGTGACGCTGGCCTCGGCGTTCCACTGGTACCTGAAATACACTTGCCAGGCGCAGTTGTCGTGGTTCGGCGACCAGCTTGATCTGCCGGCGCGGCTGCCGCTGCCTGCGGCTAAAGAGCGACACGTTATTAACGGGAAGTACAGGGCCTATTTCAACTACTGTACCTTGTCGTATACCGCGCCGTGGTGGAACTGGGAGCGATGGCAGCGCGAGATCGACTTCATGGCGATGAACGGCATCAATATGCCGTTACAATCGATCGGGCTGGATGCGGTGTGGTACGAAACGTTGCTTCGAATGGGGTTCACCGACCTCGAAGCGAGGTCGTTTTTGGTAACCCCGGCCCATCAGGCGTGGCAGTGGATGCCCAATATCGAGAGTTTCGGCGGGCCGCTCCCGAAGAGTTGGATCGACAGCCACGAGAAGCTGGCCCGACAGATTTTCGCGCGGGAACTGGAGTTGGGTATGAATCCGATACAGCAGGGTTTTACAGGCTATGTTCCGAAATTGCTGGCCGAAAAATATCCCGATGCTAAAATTGCCAAGCAGCCGGAGTGGTACGGGTTCGAGGGCGTTTCGCAGCTCGATCCGCTCGACCCGCTGTTCGACCGCATGGGGCATATTTTTATGGGCGTTCAGGACTCGCTGTTCGGTTCGCACGGCATTTATGCCGCCGACCCGTTCCACGAGAGCGCACCGCCGGTAAAGGGTGACGAGTATTTGCAGGCGGTGGGGCGCAAGATCAGCGGCCTGATTAACGATTTCGATCCGCACGGCATCGTGGCGATGCAGGCGTGGAGCATCCGCGAACCAATCGTGACGCAGTTTCCGAAAGACCGGTTGGTGGTGCTGGACCTGAACGGATCGACCTATCCGAAAAAAGGGAATTTCTGGGGCTATCCGTTCGTGGCGGGCAACCTGCACAATTTCGGGGGGCGGATCAATATGCATGGCGACTTACCCTTACTGGCTTCTAACCAGTATCTTACCGCTTTGAAAAAGGCGCCGAATGCGGTCGGGTCGGGGCTGTTCATGGAGTCCATCGTCCAGAATCCGGCCTACTATGCGATGGCGTTCGAGATGCCGATGCACGGGGATTCGATATGCCCGTCCGAATGGCTTGACGCGTATACGGTGCGGGCTTACGGGGCGGAGTCGAATGCGGCGAAGCAGGCTTGGGCTATTCTGTTGGAAGGGCCTTACGGGCCGGGAACCAACGGAGTGGAGAGTAGCTCGATCATTGCGGCGCGGCCTGCGATCGACGTAAAAAAGTCGGGGCCGAATGCGGGGTTCAATATACCGTACGACCCGAAGTCGTTGTATGAGGCCGAGCGGCTCTTGTTGCAAGACGCCGAAAAGTTGCAAATATCTGAATTGTATCGTTTTGACGTTGTCGATGTGCAGCGGCAGATCATGTCCAATTTGGGGCAGGAGATCCACAAAGCGGCCGCGGCGGCGTATAAGGCCGGTGATATGGCGGCTTTCAAGAAACATAGCGGGCGATTCCTTGAGTTATTGTTGGATGCAGATGCTCTGCTGGCGACCCGGACGGAGTGGAATTTCGACAAATGGGTAAGCGATGCGCGCAGTTGGGGAACGACGCCGGAAGAGAAAGATTTGCTGGAACGGGATGCCACGGCGCTGGTGACTTACTGGGGCTTTACGCCGGGCTATATGTGCCAGCAGTTCGACTATTCGTGGCGCGAGTGGGCAGGACTGATCCGGCGGTACTACTACAATCGCTGGAAGATGTTTTACGATATGCTGGCCGAGTCGCTGGCCGCCGGGAAACCCTATTCCGAGGCGGGAGCGAAGATGAGCAACGGCCGCGAGGCGTTCCGGGGCAACGATTTCTACGACAAACTGGCGGACTGGGAGATCGATTTCGTGGCTACTCCGAAAACGGACATCGACCCGGCTCCGAAAGGGGACGAGATCGAGATGGCCCGCAAGATGTTTGCCAAGTACGGCGAGTTGGCTAAAGAGTATTACCGATGAAACGATTCTTGTTAGCTGCATTGGCCGCCCTACTAATCGTTCCGGGTGTTATAGCCGGGAAGAAGCGGGCGGAGAAGCCGCAGACTGACCGGGAGTACTGGGCGGCGCAGGCATACCAGATGGCGAAGCCTGTGCTGTCGAACCTGGCGGCGGGGACGCTGCGCCTGAACATGCCGGTCGAGCAGTTCGACGGGGCCGGACGGGAGCAATACGCGCATTTGGAAGCGGTGGGACGGTTGTTGTGCGGTCTGGCTCCGTGGTTCGAGGTGCCGGACGATTCCATTCCGTCGGCGGAGGCTGCGATGCGGTACGAGCTTTTGGCGTGGGCGCATGCGGGGTTGCGGAATGCGGTGGACAACACTTCGCCGGATTATCTGAATTTCAGGAGTTACGGGCAGCCGTTGGTGGATGCGGCGTTTCTGGCGCAAGCTTTCCTGAGGTCGCCGGAGCGGCTGTGGGGCGGGCTGGATTCACTGACGCAGCGGCGGATGATCGTCGAGATGAAAGCTACGCGGAATACGAGGCCGTCCTACAATAACTGGCTGATGTTCAGTGCGACGGTCGAAGCATTCCTGCGCATAGCGGGCGAAAAACCGGATTTGATGCGTACGGACTACGCTTTCCGGCAGTTGGACGACTGGTATGTCGGTGATGGCCAGTATGGCGACGGGCCAAGGTACCACAACGACTATTACAACAGCTTCGTGATCCAGCCAATGCTGGTGGATGCCGGGCGGGTGATGAACCGTTATTACAAGGGCGACGCGCCGTACTCGGATGCCAAGTATGCGCAGATCCTCCGCCGGGCGGCTAGGTATGCCGAAGTACTGGAGCGGTCGATTTCGCCGGAGGGGACTTTCCCGGTGGTGGGGCGGTCGATCCTCTACCGCACGGGGTGCCTGCAATCGTTGGCGCAGGCTTCGCTTTTGAAGATGCTGCCGAAAGGCTTGTCGGAGGGGCAGGTTCGGGCGGCCTTGACGGCTGTAATGCGCAGGATGCTCGATGCTCCCGGGACGTATGAGGCGGACGGGTGGCTTTCGATGGGCTTCTGCGGGACGCAGAAGAACACAGCGGAGAGCTATTTGTGTACCGGGAGCATGTATCAGGCCTCGACGATTTTTTTACCTTTGGGACTGTCGGCCGGGGATTCGTTCTGGACTGCGCCGGGAGAGGACTGGACAACTAAAAAGGCTTGGGGCGGGATGCCGTTCCCGGGCGACCATTCGATAGGAGACTGAAAAAGATGAAAAAACTGTTGATCGCCGCGCTGGCCGCGGTATTTATCGCACCGGGAGCCATGGCCCGGAAAAAACAGGCGGAAACGCCGAAAACGGATCGCGAGGTATGGGCCGAAACGGCCTATAAGATCGCTTATCCCGTGCTGTCGAACTTAGCGGCGGGGACGCTGCACCAAAATATGCCGGTCGAGCAGCGCGGGCCGTCGCATCCGGAGTACGGATCGTACGGCGACCGGACGAAGTATGCCTATCTGGAGGCGCTGGGGCGGACGATCTGTGGGATCGCGCCGTGGCTGGAGCTTCCGGTGGACACCACCACGAAAGACGGCAGGATGCGCAAGGAGTTGCTCGACCTGTCCATACGGGGGTTGCAGAATGCGATGGATACCACCTCGGCGGATTATATCAGTTTCGCGGTGGGCTACCAGGCTTTGGTGGATGCGGCGCATCTGGCCCAGGGCCTGATGCGGGCGCCGAAAAACCTGTGGGGCGGGCTGGACAAGGCCACGCAGCAGCGGATCGTTTACGAGATGAAGCAGACGCGCAAGGTGCGGCCGAACGTAAGTAACTGGCTGATGTTCTCGGCGCAGGTGGAGGCTTTCCTGCGCTCGGTGGGCGAGGAGTACGACCAAGTGCGGGTGGACTATCCGGTGCGGCAGATGAACGCGTGGTACAAAGGGGACGGGGTGTACGGCGACGGCGAACCGTTCCACTGGGATTATTACAACAGTTTCGTGATCCAGCCGATGCTGATCGATGTGCTGGGCGTGATGGGCGACGGTTATCCGGGATTGCGGCAGCGGGTGTTGGAGCGGGCGACGCGCTATGCGGAGGTTTTGGAGCGGATGATCTCGCCGGAGGGAACCATCCCGCCGATCGGGAGGTCGCTGCAATACCGCACGGCGGCGTTGCAGGTGCTGTCGCAGATGGCTTTGATGGATCGGTTGCCGAAGAGCGTGACCAAAGGACAGGTGCGTTCGGCCATGACGGCGGTGATCCGGCGGTTTTTCGAACAGCCGGGCACGTTCGATGAAAACGGTTGGCTGAAGATCGGCTTCTGCGGCAGCCAGCTGGAGATCGGCGAGGCGTACACCTGCACGGGCAGCCTCTATCTCTGCACGACCGGTTTCCTGGCCTTGGGTCTGCCGGAGGACGATCCGTTCTGGACGGCCCCGGCGGAGCAGTGGACCTCGCAGAAAGCGTGGAGCGGCGAGAAATTCCCGCAGGATCATTCGATCGCGAATTGATCGTTTCTTTATGATAGGCGCGGCGGACTTTCCCGGAAAGTCCGCCGCGCTGCGTTTACATCAGCCGTTTGATCCATTTGAAATGCTTATACGGCGGGTATTTCAGCGGCAGGTCGAAATCTTTCGGGGAACAGAGCACAGCCCGGCGGTTACTGAAAGTTCTGAACGACTCTTTACCGTGGTACTTGCCCATGCCGCTGTTCCCCACGCCTCCGAAGGGCAGTCGGTCATTGGCGATGTGCATCACCACGTCGTTGATGCACGCTCCGCCCGACGAAGTGCTGCGGATAACGGCCTTGCCGGTTCTCGGCGCCCCGAAATAGTAGAGCGCCAGCGGTTTGGGCCGGCTGTTGATAAATCCGACGGCCTCTTCCAGCCGGACGAACTCCATGACCGGCAGCACCGGCCCGAAAATCTCGGCCTGCATGACCGGCACGCTGTCCGTCGGCGTGCCGAGATCGAGCAGCGTCGGGGCGATATACCGCTGGGCCGGATCGGTCTGGCCGCCGGTGAGGATAGTCCCGTCGGACAGGTAGGAAGATACGCGTTCGAAAGCCCGGTCGTTCATCAGCCGCCCGTAATGCGGGCTCAGCATCGGATCGGCACCGTAAAAGATTTCGATCCAGTATTTGATCCGCTCGATCAGCGGCGACTTCACATTCTGGTGTACCAGCACGTAGTCGGGGGCCACGCAGGTCTGTCCGGCATTCAGGAATTTGCCCCAGGCGATCCGTTTGGCGGCGATGTCCACCTGGGCCGAATTGTCCACGATGCAGGGGCTTTTGCCTCCCAGCTCCAGCGTCACCGGGGTCAGGTTCTCCGCTGCGGCGCGCATCACCGTGCGCCCCAGCTCGGGGCTGCCTGTGAAAAAAATATAATCCCACTTTTCCGCCAGCAGGGCTGCATTGACATCCCGGTGACCCTCCACCACGGCTATATAGTCTGGCAGGAAGGCCGATTCGACGATCTGCCGCATTGCGGCGGAGACGTTCGGCGTGTAGGGCGACGGTTTCAGGACGGCGCAGTTCCCGGCGGCCATGGCTCCCGCCAGCGGCGCCATGGCGAGCTGGAACGGATAGTTCCACGGGGCCATGATAAGCACGTTGCCGTATGGCTCGCTGACGATACGGCTACGGGAAGGCCATAAAAAGAGCGGCGTGCAGACCCGTTCAGGCCTCATCCGGCGGCTGAGGTGCGCCAGCTGGTCGTCGATCTCGCGCAGGACGATGGCGACCTCCGTCACATAGGCTTCGGCTTCCGATTTGTGGAGGTCTTGCCACAGCGCCTCGTAAAGGGCCGGAAGGTGCGAAAGGATCGAGGCTTTCAGCTGTTTCAGCGAAGTGCGGCGGAAGTCACCCTGCCGGGTGCGGCCGGTGGCGAAAAAGGCGCGTTGGCTGTCGAGAAGATCCATGGCGTGCGGATTTAGGGTATTTGCTCAAATATAAACCTCTTTTTCAAATTGCAGGCCGGATTTTGCATGAAGATTGCTAATTCAGACCGAAAGTCAAGCGCATGTCTGTTATGAACGTCATCGGCAATATCATTTGGATCGTGTTCGGCGGTTTCGCCATCGCTATCGAATATTTCGTGGCGGGAATAGCCATGTGCCTCACTATTATCGGAATCCCGTTCGGGTTTCAGGTCTTTAAGCTGGGCGCCCTGTCGCTGCTGCCCTTCGGCCACCGCTCGGTGATCGTGGAGGAGAACCGGGGCTGTTTCTCCTTTTTGATGAATGTCCTTTGGTTTTTTATCGGGGGGATATGGATCGCCCTGACCCACTTCGGGCTGGGGCTGCTGTTCTGCGTCACGATCATCGGGATACCGTTCGGGTTGCAGCATTTCAAACTGATGACGGTGGCCCTCTCGCCGTTCGGGCGCGAGATCGTGGTGATCGATTGAGCGGGGCAGCCGGGGCAGGCTTGGTACGTTTCTTGTTGGTTCCGGAAAACGAACTATCCGATCCTACCTTATGAAAATCTATGCTATCGTTCTGTATGGTGCGGCGGTCGTATCGGGAATGACCGCATGCGGGCCAAAAACCCCGCAGGCGCGGATGCCTGAACCGCATATCGCCGTAGTGCAGGCGCATAAAAAGGAGCTGCCCACCCGAATGCAATTCGTGGGGCAGACGTACAGCCTGCACGACGTGACGATCCAGCCGCGGGTGAGCGGCTATCTGCTTTCCATCCATTACCAACAGGGGATGCCGGTCCGGAAAGGACAGCTGCTTTTCAGGCTGGACTCGAACCCGATGCAGGTGGAGGTGACGCGGGCGCAGGCTGCGCTGGCTTCGGCCAAATCGCAGTTGGTGGAGGCGCAGAACAACTACAACCGTTCGGTGCCGCTGGCGCGGATCAACGCCATCAGCCAAAGCGCGCTGGACCAGGCCACCGCTACGCTGGCTTCGGCACAGGCCAACCTCCGCAGCGCGCAGGCTGCTTTGCGGAGCGCGGAACTCGACCTCTCCTATACAACTATCTATGCCCCGACCGACGGGGTGATCGGCGAAACGGTAGGCTCGGTGGGCGATTATGTAGGTGTAGGAACCAATAATCCGGTGCTGAATACCATCTCCAATATCGACTCCATATACGTCTATATCTCGATCCCGACATCCAAATATCTTTCGATCGTGGAGCGGGACAGTCTCGACAGGCCGCTGTACGACAATCTGGGCCTGCTGACCGATGTGGACATGACCCTGGCGGACGGCACGCTCTATCCCTACAAGGGGGAATACAAATTCACGGAGCGGGCGGTGAACAGCCAGACGGGGGCCGTGGTGATCCGTGTGCTGTTCCCCAATCCGGAACGCTATCTCAAGCCGGGCCAATATGTGAAGATCAATGCCAATGTGGGCGGAGGCACCGGAACGGTGCTGGTGCCTCAACGCGCCGTGATGCAGAGTCAGGGGGTGAACAGCGTCTACGTGGTGGGCCGGGACAGTACGGTGCAATACCGGAAGGTGATGCTGGGCGACACCTACGGGACGGAGTGGGGTATTCTGGACGGGTTGCAGCCCGGCGAAATGGTGCTGACCGAAGGTTTGCTGAAGGTGCGCAGTGGTATGAAGATCGTGCCTGTCCTGCAACCGGTTCCGGCGCCTGCCGATTCCGTTTCGTCTTATAACCGGAAATAGGGGAGGGCGCAGCGATGATCAATTTCTTTATACGCCGCCCTATCTTCGCGATGGTGATCTCGATCATCATCGTCATTCTCGGTATCCTGTCGATCCGGTCGCTGCCGGTGGAACAGTATCCCGACATTACCCCGCCCAACGTCGAGGTATCGGCCTCCTACCAGGGCGCCGATGCCGTGACGGTGGACGAGGCGGTGGCCACGCCCGTGGGGCAGAGCATCATGGGGGTGAGCGACATGCTCTATATGCAGACCACCAGCGCCAGCGACGGGACGATGGGGCTGACGGCGACTTTCGCCGTGGGATCGGACCCGGACATGAACGCCGTGTTTACGCAGAACCGGGTGGCGACTGCCACGCCGATGCTGCCCTCGTCCGTGCGCCAGCAGGGGCTGACCACGGTCAAGTCGATGAGCGGGTTCCTGATGGTCTTCGCCATTTACAGCGACGGGCGCTATGACGACAATTTCCTGGCGAACTACGCCTATATCAATGTCCAAAACGAACTGCTGAAGATCGACGGGGTGGGGAAGGTGCAGATCATGGGTTCGGGCGAGTATTCGATGCGTATCTGGATCAAGCCCGACGTGCTGGATTACCTGAATATATCGTTGGCGGACATCACTTCGGCCATCGAGTCGCAGAGCGGGGTGTTCCCAGCCGGGAAGCTGGGCGGTGAGCCCAGTCCGGAAGGGACGGAGTTCACCTATACGGTGACCATGCCGCCGCAGATCAACTCGGCGGAGGAGTACGGAAATATCGTTATCCGGACTTTGCCGGACGGCGGACAGGTGCGGCTGGGCGACGTGGCGCGGATCGAGCTGGGGAGCCAGACCTACGGGGTAAGCTCCATGTTTAACCAACATCCGGCGGCGATGATCGCCGTCTATCAGTCTCCGGGCAGTAATGCCATGGAGGTGGGCTCGGCGGTGAAGGCCAAAATGCAGGATATTTCGCGGGATTTCAACGACGGCATCTCGTACGACGTGGTGGTGGACGCCACGCAGTCCATCCGTTCGGGGATCAGCGACATCGTCACCACGCTGCTGATCGCGCTGGTGCTGGTGGTGTTGATTATTTTCCTATTCATACAGGACGTGCGGGCGATGATCGTGCCCATCGTGGCGATCCCCGTTTCGCTGGTCGGGGCGTTCATGCTTTTCCCGCTATTAGGATTTTCGGTCAATATATTCTCGCTGCTGGGGCTGATCCTCGCTATCGGGCTGGTGGTGGATGACGCGATCGTGGTGATCGAGGCGGTGCAGGTCAATATCGCCAACGGAATGAACGCCAAACAGGCCACGCGGGCGGCGATGAAATCGGTGGCATCGCCGATTGTGGCTACGACCGTGGTGCTGGCGGCGGTATTCATCCCCGTCTCGTTTATCGGCGGGATTACCGGGCGGCTCTACCAACAGTTCGCCATTACCATCGCCCTGTCGGTAGTGATCTCGGCGTTCAACGCGCTGACCCTCTCGCCGGCCTTGTGCTCGCTGGTGCTGAGGAATAAGGAGCGCGCGACGAAAGGGTTCTTCGGAGCTTTCAACCGGTGGTTCGACCGCCGCGTGGAGGGCTATCTGGGCTTCACTAAAACGATCGCCCGGCACGGGGTGCGGACGCTGGTCTTCATCGCCGTTATCGGCCTGGCAATCTTTGGGCTGACGCGGGTGATTCCGGGCGGTTTTTTACCGCAGGAGGATCAGGGCTACCTGATGATCGGCATCAACCTGCCCAATGCCGCCTCGCTGGAGCGTACCGAGCAGGCGGTGACCGAGATCCAGCATATCGTGTCGCGGCTGCCCGAGGTGAGGTACACGGCCGGGGTGTCGGGCTTCAACCTTCTTTCGGGCGTGGCCTCGTCGAACAGCGGTGTGCTGTTCGTGACGCTGGTGGATTACAGCCAGCGCAAGACCACGGCCATGCAGCTGGTGGACCAGCTGAACGGCGAGCTGTACGTGATGGTCAATGACGCGCAGGCTTTTGCTTTCCAGTCGCCCTCCATACCCGGACTTGGAACCACCGCGGGCGTGTCGCTGATGGTGCAGGACCGGGGCGGGAACGGCATTCCTTACCTGTCGGAGCATACCGACGAGTTCCTCGAAAAGGCGAAACAGCTGCCGGAAATATCTTCCATCACTTCGCAGTTCGACGCGGGAGTGCCGCAGCGCAAAGTGGTGATCGACCAAAACCAGGCGTTCCAGCAAGGGGTTTCGATGGACGAGATCCACAACGTGCTCTCCACCTATCTGGGCGGCGCCTATATCAATAACTTCAACCGATTCGGCAAGATTTACCAGACTTACGTGCAGAGCGAGGCGGAGTACCGGCAGTCGAAAGACGACCTGATGAGCTATTTCGTGACCGACGCGAAAGGCGAGAGCGTGCCGCTGGCTTCGTTCGTCTCCATGGTGGATACCACGGGGGTGGAGTATATCAACCAGTTCAACCTCTACCGGGCGATCGGGCTGACCGCCAACGCGTCGAGCAAGTACTCCTCGACACAGGCGATGGATGCCTTGCAGGCTTTGGCCGATTCTCTGCTGCCGAAAGACATGAGCATCGCCTGGAGCGGCATGTCGTTCCAGGAGCGCAACGCTTCGGGCAACGGGATGGGGGCGTTCGCCATCGCGGTGGTCTTCGTTTTCCTGATCCTCGCGGCGCTGTACGAAAGCTGGACATTGCCGTGGTCGATCCTGCTGGGGGTGCCGTTCGCGGTGTTCGGAGCGATGGTCTTCATTTTTTGCGCGCATCTGCTGGACCCGATCTATGTCGATAATATCTTCATGCAGATATCGCTGATCCTGCTGATCGGCCTTTCGGCCAAGAATGCCATCCTGATCGTGGAGTACGCCAACGAGCTCTTTTTCGACCAGGGCAAGGATATTCTGGAGTCGGCGGTCGGGGCCGCGCGGCTGCGTTTCCGGCCGATCATCATGACGGCGCTGGCGTTCCTGCTGGGGGTGTCGCCGTTGATCTTCGCCAGCGGGGCTTCGTCCGTGGCCCAGACGGTGATGGGCGTGGCGTTGGTGGGCGGAATGGGGATCGCGACCCTGTTCGGCGTGTTCGTTTACCCGGCCCTGTATGCCTTTATCGCGAAAGTGGGGCGGTTCGCCCGCATCCGCGAACGCAGACTTAACGACCTGAAAGATGAAAAGAGTGAGAAACAATCATAGCTGGCTGGCGTCTTTGGCAGTGACGCTCGCCTTCGCTGGGTGCGCCGTGGGACCGAAGTTCAAGTCGCCGGAAGTGGCGGTGCCGTCGGCGTATATCTACGATTCCGTGGCTTCGCGGGGCGATACGGTAGTCAATCTGACTTGGTGGGACAGTTTCGGCGACCCGATGCTCTCCGGCCTGATCATACAGGCGCTGGACAGCAACCGGAACCTGGCCGTAGCCGCTTCCCGGATCGAACAGGCGCGGTTGCAGCTCAAAATGGCGCGGGCCGAGTTCGGGCCGTCGGTGGGGCTGGGCGTTCGGGGCGAGGGGACTTATACGGACCGGACCAAGATCGTGCAACAGTACAGCATCGAGCCGAATATTTCGTGGGAGATCGACCTGTTCGGCAAACTGCGGCGCACGGCGGAGGCTGCCCGGGCGCAGATGCTCGCCACTGAACAGAACTACCGCTCGGTGATGCTGTCGCTGGCGGCGGAGGTGGCGACCACCTATTTCAACCTGCTGCAATACGACATGTCGCTGCGCATTTCGCGGGAGACCTACGAATTGCGCAAGTCGTCGCAGGATATCATCGACTCGATGGTCTATTACGGCATGTCGTCGGCCGTGGATCAGGAACAGGCGAAAAGCCTGACGGCGACGGCGGCTGCGGCCATCCCGCAGTACGAACGGGCGAAAGTCCAGACCGAAATGGCCCTGTGCGCCCTGTTGGGCCAGAATCCGCATCCGTTCGATGTGGACGGGACGCGGTTGTTCACTTCGGTATTGGTTCCGACGGAAGTTCCTGCGGGATTGCCCACTTCATTGCTCGACCGGCGTCCCGACGTCCGGCAAGCCTATTATCAGGTGGCGGCGGCGACGGCGAATGTCGGCGTCGCGGTGGCGAACCGTTATCCGTCGGTCACGCTGACCGGCGAGGGCGGGTTGCTCTCCTCGACGCTGAAAGGGCTGTTCCACGGCAATCCGTTCGGCTGGTCGGCGTCGCTCTCGATCGCCGAACCGCTTTTCGCATGGGGCCGGAACAAGAGGGCGGTGGAGGTCGCTCAAGAGGAGAACAGGCAGGCGATCCTGAACTACGAGCAAAGCGTGATCACGGCATTGGGCGAGGTGGAAAGCGCGCTGGCGGGCGTGGCGACTTATCGTTCGCAGGTGGAACGGTACCGGGAGCTGCTGCGGGCGACGCGGACGACCCAGATGCTGACGCAGGAGCTGTACCGCAACGGGTCGAACACCTATCTGGACGTGCTGGACGCGGAGCGGGAGCTGTTCTCGACGCAGATCAGTTTCTCGGAGGTGCTGTCGGCGCAGCTGGCGGAATACGTTTCGCTCTACAAGGCGTTGGGGGGAGGGTGGTAGGTTTCTTGTTTTCGTGATACCCACCTGCAAAGGACGTTTCCGCAAGGGGAAGCCGGTTCCCGCGCCAGAGGCCGGTCCGCAGCCTCCCCGGGCGGAGGACCGCGACGGTGTTGCAGCCCCTCCGCAGGCTGCGACCCGAAAATGAACAAGCGGGGGCACGCGGCTCCGGGGGCCGCTTAACGCATCGAATTAATTATTATCTTTGTCCCGACATACTGACAAACGTATTTACGTCTGGTAACTTAAAACCGACTAATTTTAATTACAACCAAGACGATAATGTACGCTTGCATTGTGGTTTATACCCTTTCGGGTATGGCTACGGTGCGGGCTTGCTTATCCTGGTTGTAAAGGTTCTTTAGTCGGTTCCTAAGTTACCGGATGGGTTTAGCCTGCACTTTTCTTATGCGCAAATCCCATTTCCATCTTCGTTTCCGGGTCAATCTGGCGGCCCACGACCATGCCGACACGGTTATTCTCGTCCACCTGATAGACCCGCCCGAGCCGATGGACACGCTGGTGTTTCGCAACGATCATCCCGGTGAGTTCCCGTGGCGTTGGGAGTTCCGCACTCACTTGCGAATGGCGGCGGTGGGGGTGGAGGTCTTTGTCCGCAAGCATACCACCGGAGGCCGTCCCACGGTGTGGGTCGAGGCGGACTGCAAAGAGTACAACCGGCTGAGGCGCCTGCGGACAGACGACGAGGGACTTGTCCGGTACCGCGAGATTTTCACGGCGGAAGATATACCGGCCTTATAATCCGGCGGATTTCGCTATCTTGCGGCCCGAAACCCAAACCGATTTTCCATGCAAACCACCCTTCCGACCAAGACGCCCCGCATCGAGGCGGTCGATGCCCTGCGCGGCTTTGCCGTGATGGCGATTCTGCTGATCCACAGCGTCGAACATTTTATCTTTCCCGTCTATCCGGTCGAACAGCCCGGTTGGCTCGACGTGCTGAACCAAGGGGTGTTCAGTGTCACCTTCTCGCTCTTTGCGGGAAAGGCTTACGCGATTTTCGCCCTCCTTTTCGGCTTCACGTTCTATATCCAGTATACCAACCAGCAATTGAAAGGCCGTGACTTCGGCCCTCGTTTCCTGTGGCGGCTTTTGTTGTTGCTGGGTTTTGCGACCTTGAACGCGGCGTTCTTCCCGGCGGGGGACGTGCTGCTGTTGTTCGCCGTGGTGGGGACGGTGCTGGTCATCGTGCGGAAATGGAGCGACAAGGCGGTGCTTGCGTTGGCCGTTATCTTGTTGCTGCAACCGGTCGAGTGGTTCCACTATGTGCGGAGCCAGTTCGATTCGTCCTATGCGCTGCCGGATCTGGGTGTCGGGCCGATGTACGAAACGGTGGCGGAATATACCAAGGCGGGGGATTTTTGGAATTTCATCTGGGGCAATGTGACGCTGGGGCAGAAAGCCAGCCTGCTGTGGGCGGTGGGTGCGGGGCGGTTTTTGCAAACGGCGGGACTGTTCCTGCTGGGGTTGTTGCTGGGGCGGCGGCAGCTATTCGTGGCGACGGAGGAGAGCGGACGGTTTTGGGTGAAAACGCTTATTGTCGGCGCGGTGTCGTTCGGGGTGCTGTATCCGCTCTATGTGCTGGTGAGCGGCCCTGAAACGATGGCGGCAAGGACGGTGGGTGTGGTGCTGGATATGTGGCAGAAACTGGCGTTCACGGCGGTGCTGGTGGCTTCGTTCGTGTTGCTCTACCGCAAGGAGGCTTTCCGGCGGAGGACTACGGCATTACGGTTCTATGGGCGCATGAGCCTGACGAACTACGTTTCGCAGTCGATCCTGGGGGCGCTGATCTATTTCCCGTTCGGGTTGTATCTGGCGCCGTATTGCGGTTATGCGGCGAGTTTGCTGATCGGTCTCGGGCTGTTGGTTTTGCAGGTGTTGTTCTGCCGGTGGTGGTTGTCGCGGCACAAACAGGGGCCGCTGGAGGCATTGTGGCACAAACTGACGTGGCTGGGGCTTGAGAAGCGATAAGAGGCAAAACGAAAAAGCCTTTACAATCGTCATATAAGACTGATTATAAAGGCTTTTCCGTTTGGTCGGGGTGACAAGATTCGAACTTGCGACCACTCGCCCCCCAGACGAGTACTCTAACCGGGCTGAGCTACACCCCGCTCATTAACCTGACACAAAAGTACACCATTTTTGCGATTTTCAAAAAACAAAACCGGCTGCGCAGCGAAAAAAACTATTTCGCGGGCGCAAATGCCGGATAAATAGCTTTTAGAATATGCTCCCGACCCTCTTGTTAGCTCTCAGTCTCGCCGTAAATCCGCCGCAAGACAGTGTGGTCGTCGATTCCCGGCAGACTTTCGAACAGGCCGTAGCCGGGACTACCGCGCCGGACAGCGTGATCCGGACGCTGACCCTCGTCGATGTGGAGTATTACTCCTTTGACGGCCTGCTGCACCGGGGACAGATCGTCGTCCACCAAGAACTCGCCGCGGACGTCCGGCAGGTATTCCGGGAGATCAAAGCCCGTAAGTTTCCTGTGCAGAGCGTGATCCCCGTCAAATTCGACAAGCCCGGCAACGGCACCTCGATGGATACCCTGAACAATACTTACGGGTTCCATTACCGGACGAAAGCCACCTACCGGA
>JAJBVQ010000121.1 GCA_020859745.1 Rikenellaceae bacterium | reverse complement strand
GCCCCCCCTTGGGCCCTTCGTAGCGGATGATCACAACGTCCCCCGCCTGCACAACTCCCCCCAGAATCCCCGCGCTGGCCTGTTCCTGCGAGTCGAACACCCTCGCCGTCCCTTCGAAAACGAGGATCGAGGCATCGACCCCCGCCGTCTTCACGATACAGCCGTCCTGCGCGATATTCCCGTACAGCACCGCCAATCCCCCGTCTTTCATATAGGCGTGCTCGATGTCCCGGATACATCCCTTTTCGCGGTCATTGTCATAGTCCGGATACATCGTGTGCTGCGAACCCAGCAGGATGTTGAATTTGCCCCCCGGCGCCGACAAGTACCGCTCCGTGTCGTCGGACGAGGCCGTGGTGCCGAGGTTGTAAATGTCGTATTTCGCCACCGCCTGCGCCAGATCCAAACCGTCCACCCGAACGGTCGTCCCGTCGATCAAACCCGCGCGCATCAGTATCCCCAGAATAGCCAGGATGCCCCCCGCCCGGTTGACCTCCTGGATATGGTATGACGAATGGTTGGGGGCCACCTTGCACAGCACCGGCAGCTTGCGCGACAGCGCGTCGATGTCCTTCATCGTAAAATCCACGCCCGCCTCCTGCGCCACCGCCAGCAGGTGCAGCACCGTGTTGGTCGAGCCGCCCATGGCAATATCCAAGGACATCGCATTCAGGAACGCCTGTTTCGTGGCGATCGACCGCGGCAAAACCTTGTCGTTATCGTTGAAATAGTATTCCCGCGCGTTATGGACGATCAGTTTCGCCGCCGCTTCGAACAACTTGAGCCGGTTGGTGTGCGTAGCCACGATGGTGCCGTTGCCCGGCAGCGAAAGGCCCAGCGCTTCGGTCAGGCAGTTCATGGAGTTAGCCGTAAACATCCCCGAGCAAGAGCCGCACGTGGGGCAAGCTCCCTGTTCGATCCGGGTGAGTTTTTCGTCCGAGATCTCCGGGTCCGCCCCCTTGACCATCACGTCGATCAGGTCATAGGCCTCCCCATCCACGACACCAGCCTCCATCGGCCCGCCGCTGACGAACACCGCCGGAATGTTGAGCCGCATGGCCGCCATCAGCATCCCCGGCGTGATCTTGTCGCAGTTCGAGATGCAAACGATAGCGTCCACCCCGTGCGCCTGACACATATATTCCACAGAATCCGCAATAAGATCGCGCGAAGGCAGCGAGTAGAGCATCCCGCCGTGCCCCATGGCGATCCCGTCGTCGATGGCGATCGTGTCGAACTCAGCGGCATAGCACCCTTCGGCTTCGATCAGCTGCTTGATCTGCTGGCCGATCTCGTGCAGGTGGGTATGTCCCGGCACGAACTGCGTGAAAGAGTTGACGATGCCGATCACCGGCTGTCCGAACTGGGAGTCTTTCATGCCGTTGGCCCGCCAGAGGCTCCGGGCCCCGGCCATCCGGCGCCCCTTTGTGGTTACATCGCTGCGTAGTGGTTTCATTCTTCGTGTTAGCAATCTTAGTCACGCAAATGAAAAAACAAAAAATCCCCCGGTCAAAGTTTTGTTCCGGGGGATTACGAAGTCCAAAAGGATTTATATTTAATCAATTATGTGAAATACAGCGTTTTGTAATCTATTTATCGTCGGTTTCAACAGACTTGTTTTTCCTTGTTCCGGAATGGGCCAGCGGGTGCAACTCCAAGGCTCCGCGCAGGTCGCGCATCTCCAGGTGGGTATAGATCTCCGTGGTTAATATGGATTCGTGGCCCAAAAGCTCCTGCACGGCCCGGATGTCGGCACCGCCTTGCAGCAGGTGCGTGGCGAACGAATGGCGCAAGGTGTGCGGGCTGACGGTCTTGGTTATCCCTGCCGCGGCAGCCGTTTTGCGGATGATGGTGAAGATCATCACGCGGGTCAGTTTCCGGCCATGCTGGTTGAGGAAAACGATCTCCGCCGAGTCCGCCACCACGGGCATTGTGCGCCGCTGTTCCAGATAGAATTCGACTTGCTGCAATGCCGTGTCGGCGATGGGTACCAGCCGCTGCTTGTTCCCTTTCCCCGTCACCCGAACGATCCCCTCCGCCGCGAATATGTCGCTCAGCCGCAGGTTCACCAGCTCGCTGACGCGCAGTCCGCAGCAGTAGAGCACTTCGAGTATGGCCCGGTTGCGGTGGCCGAGCGGCGCGCCGAGGTCGATGCCCTCGATCATCCGGCGGATCTCTTCGTAGGATAGTGTGTCGGGCAACTTGCGGGCGATCCTGGGCGAGTCGATCAGTTCGGTAGGCAGCGTCTGGATGCGGTCGGCGTGGAGCAGGTAGGTGAAGAAGCTCCGCACACCGCTGAGGGTGCGTGCCTGCGTGGTGTCGCCGGAGCCGGTGTCGTAGATGTGGGCCATGAAGGCTTCGATGTCGGCCGGTACGACCTCCGCCGGCTCTTTCGGACTGTCGCTGCCGAGGATGAATGCGGCGAGCTGCCCGGCGTCGCGCAGGTAGGCTTCGATGCTGTTAGCCGAAAGCCCCCGCTCGAAACGGAGGTACTCCCGGTAGCTGTCCAAGGCTTGCTGCCATGCTGTTTCTGTTGTCTGCTCGCTCATTTTCCGGCTGTGTGTCGCTGGCGTAATGAAAAAATAACGCCCTGCGCCGGGCGAAATTACCCAAATTTGCACTAAATTTGAACTTCAATCGGGAAAATAATGAAGAAACTGCTGATTATCAATGGGCCGAACCTGAACCTGCTGGGCCTGCGCGAAAAGGAGGTCTACGGCTCGCAGACGTTCGAGGATTACCTGACGGAGCTGATCGCGGAGTTCGGGGAGCGGGCGGAACTGGACTATTTCCAGTCGAACGTGGAAGGGGAGATCATCGATGCGTTGCACGCCGCGCGCGGGAAATACGACGGGGTGGTGCTGAATGCCGGGGGATATACCCATACTTCGGTGGCGATAGCGGATGCGATCGGCGCGGTGGCGGCCTGCGGCCTGAAGACGGTGGAGGTGCATATCTCGAATATCATGGCGCGGGAGGAGTTCCGCCATGTGTCGCTGATCGCGCCGCGCTGCGCGGGATCGGTGATGGGGTTCGGGATGCAGTCCTACCGGCTGGCCGTTTACAGTTTCTTGTAATGCTTAACCGTTCGATGGATTTTGTATAAAGAAAGGCTGGTTTGGCCGGACGCCCGGGATGCTGCAATCAAGGACGCTTGCGGCCTTATTGCGGGCCTCCCGAGGGGAGGCGTCCGGCCCGCCCGCTACCACGGAGGCTCGTATTACGCTGTGTCAAAACCCGGAAACAAAAGCGGCTGTTCCATGCAGTAGAATGATCAACGATCGAACAGATATTTAGAAGATGGAAAAGAAAACCAAAATAGTAGCCACCATTTCGGACCGACGTTGCGACGTGGATTTTATCCGCTCGCTGTACGAGGAGGGGATGAACGTGGTGCGCATCAATTCGGCCCACACCTCGTTCGAGGGGGCCACGAATATCGTCAACAACACCCGCGCCGTGTCGGAGAAGATCGCCATACTGGTGGATACCAAGGGGCCGGAGATCCGCACCACGCGGATGGCCGACGAGGGGATACCTGTCAGCGAGGGCGACATGCTCACCATGCGCGGTACGGACGACAACGAGATGCTCTCGTCGCGGGATTGTATCTTCCTGAACGACAAGGATATTTTCGAGGAGGTGCCGGTCGGCGTGGCGGTGCTGATCGACGACGGGGACATCGCCCTCGAGGTGGCGGACAAGATCGACGGGGCTTTGGTGGTGCGGGTCAAGAACAGCGGGGTTATCAAGGGCAAGAAAAGCGTCAATATTCCGGCTGTCCACCTGCGCCTGCCGGCGCTCACCGAGCGGGATATCGAATACATCCATTGGGCGGTGAGGATGAACCTCGATTTCATCGCCCATTCGTTCGTGCGGCATAAGGGCGACTTGCTGGAGATACAGAAGATCCTGGATGCGGAGCACAGCTCGATCAAGATCATCTCGAAGATCGAGAACCAGGAGGGGGTCGACAATATCGACGAGATACTGGACCATACCTATGCGGTGATGGTGGCGCGCGGCGACCTGGGGGTGGAGCTGAACGCGGAGGAGATACCGATCGTGCAGAAGAATCTGGTGCAGAAGTGCATCGAGAGCAAGAAGCCGGTGATCATCGCCACGCAGATGCTACACTCGATGATCAACAATCCGCGGCCGACGCGGGCGGAGGTGAGCGACGTGGCGAACGCCATTTTTCAACGGGTGGACGCGATCATGCTGAGCGGCGAGACGGCCAACGGCAAGTACCCGGTCGAGGCCGTCAAAGCGATGACCAAGATCGCGCTGGCGATCGAGCGGGAGGTGTCGCCGATCATCGATGTCAACATGGTGCGCATCAACAACGAGATCACGGCCCAGCTGGCGCGCTCGGCGGTGCGGGCCTGCACGAACCTGCCGGTCAAGGCGGTGCTTATCGACACGCTGTCGGGACGGACGGGACGTTACCTGGCGGCTTTCCGGGGCGAGAAGCCGGTCTATGCGCTTTGCTACCGCAAGCATGTGATGCGCGAGCTGGCCTTATCGTACGGGGTGTATGCCGAATATGCGGAGCCGGCGATCGCGCACGACCGTTTCAGTTACCAGATGCTGCTGATTCTCGAAAGGGAACATAAGATCGCCAACGACGACCTGGTGGTCGTGGTGGGCGGCTCGTTCGGGGCGGCCAAGGGGGCCTCGTTCATGGAGATCAGCAAGGTGATCCACCTGCTCAACAAGGCGATGATCGAATAATCCTCCGGTTTTATCACTACCCGCAGGCAACCGTCCCTATGTTGACCTTCGGTCTTCCTCCTCGCCGCTCGGCAGTGTACAAG